>JAHIRX010000031.1 GCA_018818485.1 Patescibacteria group bacterium | reverse complement strand
AGTTTCTTAAGAAGTTTTCTACCAATCTCATCTGCCTTTGTTCTTAATACAATTGTTGATAAAGGTTCTACTATTTCGTTGTGGACTAAAATATTTAGTTTTACTGCATCAACTTGTTTATAGTCTGAAAATTCATAATCTAAACTTGCAAAACCTGAAGAAGTACTTTTTAAATCATCAAAAAAGTTATAGATCAGCTCACTTAATGGAAGTTCGTATTGAAACACTACAGTTTTCTCATTTGGGTATTCCATATTGTTTTGGATACCTCTCCTATCTTTACATAAGTTCATAATGTTCCCCGCATACTGAGCTGGAGAAATTATATTACATAGTATCCAAGGCTCTTCTAATTTATTTATTTTTGTTTTTTCTGGTAAGTCACTTGGAGACCTAACAAAAAGAAGCTCATTTTTTGTTGTTGTAACCTTGTATTCGACAGATGGGGTAGTGGATATAAGTTGAAGGTTGTATTCTCTTTCTAATCTTTCTTGAACAATGTCTGCGTGAAGAAGACCTAAGAATCCACATCTAAATCCAAATCCTAGTGCCGAACTTGACTCTGGCTCAAAAGACAACGAAGAGTCTGAAAGAGATAGTTTTTCTAAAGCCTCTCTTAAATCTCTGGATTTAGAATTATCTATTGGGTAGATAGATACAAATACAAAAGGCTTTATCTCTTTATACCCAGGTAGGGATTTAGGATCTTCATCTTTCAAACAGACTGTATCCCCAACTTTTACAGTCTTTATATCTTTCAATCCTGTTGCAATGTAGCCAACTTCTCCTGTTTCCAAGATGTTAGTCTTGACTCTTTTTAACTTAAAAAAACCAATTTCCTGAGGTGTTGTTTTTGTTTTAGTAGCAATGAACCTTATCTCTTGTGGAGTAAAAGAACCGTCCACAACTCTAATTGCTGCAACAACTCCTAAAAATTCATCGTAGTATGAGTCAAAGACTAAGGCCCGTGCCAACCCATCTTCATTTCCGGTTGAGTGGGGTACATCTTTAATTATTTTTTCCAAAAGCTCTTTTGTACCCTCACCAGTTTTAGCACTAACTTCTAAAGTATCTTCTTTTTTAAGTCCAAAGGTTTTCTCAATATCTTTTTTTAATTCTTCAACATCTCCAACTCCAAGATCAATCTTGTTTATTACAGGTATTATTTTTAAGCCTGCTTCTTTAGCTTTGTAGTAGTTAGATACTGTTTGGGCCTGAATTCCTTGGCTTTTATCAACAAGAAGTACAGCACCTTCACACGCAGCAAGGGATCTTGATACTTCATATGTGAAATCTACATGTCCTGGTGTATCAATTAAATTTAGTTGATATCCTTTGTATTCCATTCTTATTGCCTTAAGTTTTATGGTGATTCCTTTTTCTCTTTCTAAATCCATTGTGTCTAAGGTTTGTTTTACAATATCTCTTTTTTCTATTGTTCCTGTAAGATCCAATAATCTATCTGCCAAGGTAGATTTACCGTGGTTGATATGAGCAATTATGCAAAAATTACGAATTTTATCCTGAGACATAAAGAGATTTTACACTAACTGAAGGCGGATTTGCCGTTTTTATCATTTGCTAAAGTTTCTGGTGTTACCATAGATGGTTTAGGTTTTAGTTTTCTAACTAGTTTATAAAATAATTCAACCTCTGACACTTTTAACCATTTGGTAAGAAAGAAGTATGTGACTAGTCCAGATGTTCCTGCAATAAATGTTAAAGCTAGAAGATAAATTGTTCTTGTTGTATCAAATACAAATTGATCTAAACACCTTAAAGGTATCCAAAGGGCTATTCCCATGAAAGCTGTAGCCCAGGATATTTTTGTGAAAGGAATAAAAAGACTCTTAAAATTAAATCCACCAACTTTTTTATTAAGGACTAAGAAAAGAATAGAGGCATTAATTATTGAGGATACTGAAAAAGCAAAAGCAATGGACCATACTCCAAGGTTTAGTTTTAATACAAAAAGAAGTGATAACAAAACGTTTATTAAAGATGTAGCAACAGCTGCAATCAATGGAGTTATTGTGTCTTTTAGGGCATAAAAGGCCCTAGAGAAAAGATAGATTGCACTTTGGGCAAATATTGATATAGCAAAGAAAGCTAGAGTATGTGCTGTTTTTACTGTAGCTTCCCAAGGAAAGCTACTAACTCCAAATACGATTCTAATTGCAGGTACTCTTAATACTAAAAGAATTGCACTTATCGGCATCACAAGATACATAGTTTGGTGAAAAGAGGTAAGAAGAGTTTGTTTAAATGTTTCCATATTGTCTTCTCTTTCTTGAGCTGAAAGTGTAGGTAGCATTGCTGCTGCCATCGAAAGACCTATCAAAGAGACTGGAAAGCTTTGAAGCTGACTTGCAAACTTTAAAAATACAGCAGATTGAGCAGATATTAAAAGAGCAATGCTGTTTTGAATAGTATCTATCAAGTTCCAAGTTAATGATCCTACTATCCTTGGAGGTACAAGAGAAAACATTTTTCTAAAACTTCTGTTTTGGAAATCTAATTTCAGAAAGAACCTGAATTTAGTTTTCTTTAAGATAGGAGTTTGCACTAAGAAGTGAAAAAGTGCTCCAAAACTAACACCAACAGCAGGGCCATAAATCCCAATTTTGTTTGATAGTAGTACTGTTCCCAGGATTATTCCGATATTGTAGATAATTGGTGCAAAAGCGGGGATTAGAAAGTACTTAAATGACTGCAATATACTTGTTATTAAACTTCCAGCAATTAAAAAGAGTTGGGAAGCAATCATAATTCTAATTAAGTTAGATCCAACCTTTATCTCTTCGGGGGAGAAAGTTCCAACTGCTAAAATTCTCATTATAGGTTCTGAAAAAATGAAAACTAGTGTTCCAAGAATAAAAAAGAGAATAAAAGTAGCTATCATGATTGAAGAGGCTACCTTAAATGCTTCTTTCTCGTCTTTTTTAAGAAGAGTTGTGAATACTGGAATAAATACTGTTGATATAGCCCCAACAATAAGTACTGTATAAATTAGGTTTGGTACCTTGTCCGCAGTGTAAAAGATAGCTAGAGAGTTAGAAACTCCAAAATGAACAGCTAGTAGTCTTGCTTTTACAAATCCTAAAATGGCGTTTATTCCTGATGCAAAAGCCAATATAAAAGCGGCCGAAAGAATTGTATTTTGAGTTTTTGTTAGTAGTTTTGTGATTTTTATACTCATTTAAGTCTTGTTTAACGGGGTAGTCATGTTATTATACATCTCGTTTATGCCAAATACTAAAGCCGCTAAAAAAGCTGTAAGAAGCTCTAAAGCTAAACAAACACATAATCTTTATTGGAAAACAAAGTATAAACTGGCTTTAAAAGAGCTAAAGAAGGCTATTGATGCAAAAGCTGGTGAAACCGTGTTGCAAGAAAAATTAAAGGTACTTCAAAAAGCTTTGGATAAAGCTTCCAAAGAAAAGGTTATTCATAAAAACAAGGCTAGTAGGGTAAAATCAAGATATGCTAAAAAAGCTGCTGTCCAAGTTGAGCCTAACACGGCAAAAAAAGCAAAATCAAAAACCTCAAAGTCAAACTGAAGCGTTTCAAACCCTAGGTTTAAATCTTTTGTCTGGTGTTCAAGGTATATTATCTACTCCTAAAGAAACCGAAGATAAAATTTCAAGATATAGAAAATTCATATTAGTTATTAGTATATTTTTTGGTGTATTACTTATCTCTAACTATATTTTAGATTCAAAGACAAATTCATTGAAGGAAAGACAAGAAGAGTTAACACTTAAAGTTTTAAGATATTTCCAAGTAGAGAAAGACGCAAAAGATATTTACGAGAGGTCCTCTTACTATATTCATATGCAAGATGAGAAACAAAAAATTTTAGGAAAAACAATATTCGTTTTTGAAAATATAAACAGTGGTGTATCTCTATCGCGATTGAGAATAGATGGGGAAAAGTTTAGTCTTAGCGCTCAAGGGAAAAGTCCCCTTGTGTTTACCCTACTTATTGCAAATTATTTGGAAGGTGATGTAGTTTCAGAGATAATTTTAAAAAGTGCTAGTTATAATTCTCGAGCCGATGAGTTTAAAGTTGAAATGGAGGGAGTTTTCACCAAATGAACGAAAGAATACAGAAATTAACAGGGTATCTAAACCGGATATTTTCTAATGATTATCTTGCTTTTAGAATTTATCAATATTGGGCTATTGGAGTTTTTATCCTTTTTGGAGTTATTGGGATATATTCTGTTACCAAAGTTATCTATCAAAAGGTATCTCTTATAGTAGAAATGCAAAAAGTTAACTCAGATCTTTATCAAAAGGCAGATAAACTAGCTGAGATTGAGAAAGTACTTTTGAGTGTGAGTGACGATACAATCTTCCTTCATAATTATCTTCCTGATAATTTCGATATTCAAAATTATATGGTTGATTTTGTAATTGCTACAGCTCAGTCAGGTTTCTTGGTAGATAGGTTTGTACCAAGAGAAGAATCTGATAACGTT
>JAHIRX010000030.1 GCA_018818485.1 Patescibacteria group bacterium | reverse complement strand
CCAGTCAACCTTCCTGAGAAAGCTGGTATATACGTTGTGCCCGGGCGTCCAGAGTTAAAACTACGAGTTTTTGTACACCATGCTAAGGGGGGAAAACCTGGAAAGCCACAACCTACCCCAACTCCTACCCCTACAACTGTTTGCACTCTCGAGGACCCACAGTCAGATGCACTTAGTGGTGTCGAATACTGGTATTTACCTAATTTTGTAAATTACTATCTGAATGTAGCTAGTGTACCTTCGTCAGTTGGCTCACAAAACCTTTATAATATCGCTTCTGACAGTTTTCGTGAGTGGACCGGCGCTATTGAAAATTCTGTTACCCTAAATATGGCTGGGGAAACTCCATTAAGTGTCGCGCGGTTAGATGGTCATAACATTATCACATGGGGACGAGCGCGATCAGGAACACTGGGGGTAACCTACATCTGGTACTACAGCACTGGTTTAGTGGCTGAAGTTGATACAATAATGAATAAAAAATATCCGTGGAGTTGGTCAAACCCAGATACCTGGGATAATTTAATTTGTGCTTACCCCGATTCTTACGACGCTCAAAATATTTTAACTCACGAGCTAGGACACTGGTTTGGAGTAGACGATGATTATGATTCTTACCATAAGCACAACACAATGTACGGCTACGGAAGTGTGATGGAAACCAAGAAAAACACTCTTACTAATGGGGACATTTCTGCTGTGAAGTCAAAATATTAACTCTCAGGGTATCTGCCACACCTTTTAATTCTAAAAAATGTATCTAAAGTATCCATTTAGGGTGCTACAAATATTACATCTTTGCCCTTGCACCCAGTCATAAAGTTAGTAGTTCTAACCCCACACATCACTATTACTAGAAATACAACGAGAAATCTCAACAAGTTCTGTTAAACTATCTATAACCGAGCTGAAATAGGGTTCTAATATTTTATCCGTAGGGTCACCACCAATCCTGATATAGTTTATCTATGCAACAACTATTTTTAACCTCAAGTTCTGACTATGTAATGGATGATATTGTCAAAAAGTTGCCTAAAAACCCTAAAGAAATGAATATAGCATTTATAAATACTGCAGCAGAGATAGTAAAAGAAGACCATTGGTGGGTTAGAGATGAAAAAAATAAACTAATAGAAGTTGGGTTTAATGTAGATGAATTTACTATTACTGGATTAAGTGAAGAAGAAATTGAGAAGAAGTTTGAAAATAAACAGATAATATACTTTTGTGGAGGTAATGCATACTATTTACTTGACCAGGTAATAAAAACTGGGTGTGATGAAATACTTAAAGAAAAGATAGAAAGTGGAATCATATATATGGGTTCTAGTGCAGGTTCAATGATAGTTGGAAAGAGAATAGACTTAGTACCTGACATAGACGAAAGCTCAAAGGCACCTGATTTAAAGTCATCTGGTTTAGAAATAATTGACTTATCAATCCAACCTCATTGGGGTAGTTCTGAATTTCGTAGTGGTTACTTAAAGGGTTTTGAATCAATGTACACTGAAGGTGTAAAAGTAATTCTACTTACAAACAGGCAGTATATTTGGATAAGAGATGATACATTTCAGCTAGTTGAAGTTTTATAGCCTTATTTACACACTAAAACTTCAGAAAGCTCTACCAAACTATCAATAATATCTGTATAAGGGTGTTCTAATATTTTCCCCGTAGGGTCACCAAATCTGACTTACTTTCTTTCTACTTTCTTCAAAATCTTTCATACCAGTCATTTCATAATATTTTTTACCTAACTCAAGCATCTCTTTATACTTAGTAATGATATATTTTTCAAGAATAGAATCTCTTTCCAACTCACTTAGCTGTGTGTAGTATTCTGGTAGATTAGTAAGTACTTTGGGAATGTCTTCGGCTGAAATTGGTAGTTTAATTAGGCCGTGTTGATTTAACTCATAAATGAGTGTAGGAAATACAAAATTCTTGCAAGCCTCTGCATACCTACCCCACGTACCCTCTTTTCTCGCCTCTTCTTCATTAATAATATTTCTCGCCAAATCTTTAAAAACTTCATTTCTGTGACCCTTACGCATAGGGTCATACAGAAACTCCGCCATCTGTGGCAACTCTTCTTGTGCACTGTAATTATCAAACCCATCTTCATCTAAAGAGTAATGTACTAATTCATGTAAAAACAGAGACGAAATATCAGACATATACTTTTTTAACTCAATTGTATTCTCACTATCAGCTCTTTTAACCAAATCTCTCCTCAAATAATCAGGCATGTCTATTCGGTCCCCACCACCACGACCAGAATTGAAGTTTTCAATCTTTTGTAATCTTATTGGAAAATCTTTTTTAATATAAAACTCAGGCTTCTTAAGATACTCTAATAAATGATTACACATCTTACTGTATTTCCCAGCTGCCTGATGAAGAGCTTCAACCAATAAGAGTGACGGGGACATTTTCCTTTCCTCACGGAACTCTTTACATAAATCATCTTCAGGGTAACCCCCAGAATCTACTCCAAAAAATACCCCCGTTTCTGAATTTTTATATGTAACGAGAAAATAATTAAAGGTGCTCGAAAGCAAACTTTCATTATTATAGTAACTAATAATATTTCTCTTCGCCTCATCTCCCTTTAGGGAGATATACTTGTCTTTAAGGGATTCAAGATACTCATCCATAGTGGGTTCTAGCTCAGCCTCTTTCTCTTTAGTTTCTTCTATCAGATTCTCAAGAACTTCAATTTGGGTATCCACATCTGAAACAATAAAACTCTCCTTATCAAAACCTCTCTCTACCTTTTTATTTGTATCTACACTACTCTCATCAGTAACCTCAATAGAAGATTCAAACTTATTCATATAATAATGGTAGCAAACTAATTAACTTAAAACTCCCACTAGTACACTAGAAAGCTGAACTAGACTATCAATAATTTCCCTATAAGAGTGTTTGAAATTTTTATCCGTAGGGTCACCAATACCCTGTAGTTTATTACCTATTTATTTCCTTTACAACCCAACTAAATATTAAAAATAAATCAACCCTGAGAAAGAAAAAACCTATTCTACTAGGATTTTTTCTCTAATAAGTAATCTTTATTCTCTTTAAATAAAGGCTTACTATTGTGGACTATATTATCACCGTAAATCAAGCTAGCAGTCTGGCTAAACCTACGCATATATGTTTCTCCATTGACAATCAGTCTCAAGGTTTGGTGCGGTTTCTCAAGATAGGAATAACCACCTAAGTAAGAATCTGCTAGCTTTAGGAAAACTTCTCTTAATTTATCTGCTGGAAGTTTTCCCTTTACTAGCATACGTAGGGAGTCCTTTAAACCATCTATTTCTATAATTTCTGAATAAGACTCAAGTAAGTCATCTATATATTCAGGGTTTTTTGCTCCTATATATTCCAATGAACTTTCAGGCTTATTAAATAAACCAATCTCATCTAAGACTGACTCAGGGTACTCACCAAGATACGCTTTGCACAAAAGTAATACTGTATAACTTGCATTTAATCTATCTGTATCAGAATATAAACTTCCGTCAAGGCTCATCATTTCACGAGCCATACTGTTTATGTGTGGCACCATTCTCGGAATGAGATTACGCCACGAAGATTTATCTTCATTTTCGTAATCCCTAACTATCCCTTTCTGAGATGCTAATCCAAAATCAACAAACTTCGGAAAACCTCTTATAACCTTAGACCCAGAAGAAGCTTTTATTCCAATTCCTATCCCTATACCATTCTCCTTTGTCTCTTCAAGATACTTCAACATCTTAAAATATTTACTGTAACGATGATAAGCAGGGTTACTTAAATCCTCATCGCTTATATCTGGTAAATGAGAGCTTTTGAAATAACAGTTTATAT
>JAHIRX010000029.1 GCA_018818485.1 Patescibacteria group bacterium | reverse complement strand
CTCATATGTCCATATACTGTCTCGTATCCATTCCCATGATCTATACTCACTTGAAGACCAAGACCAAATGGATCCCAACCTGCTCTAACTACCACACCATTAGTACAAGCTAATATTGGAGGCATTGCCTTTCCAGACCCAACAGCTATGTCAACTCCATTATGGTACCAGGCATAGTACTGAGAAATGATTCTAACTGTAGTTGGCCATACACAGTAGCTTTTGTTTGGGGAAGCTGCAGAGTCAGCCCCAGCTGATACCGATGTTGGAATATAAATAACTGGAGGAGGAACCTCAGGAATTTTACCTCCTGGAATAACCAACTCTGTTCCTAAAGCAAGTCTAGAAGTATCTAAAATATAGTTAAAGTCGGCAACAGCCTGTGAGGCAACTCCATACTTATCAGCAATAGAAGATAGAGTATCTCCTGACGCAACCTTATGAATAAGCCCAGATATTGGAGGTACTGTTATTTCCTGTCCAATGCTTAAAACCGAGCTATCTGAAAGCCCGTTTATATACTTAAGTGCATCAATTGATACTTTAAACTTGTTTCCAATGGTAAAAAGAGTATCTCCTGAAGAAACTACGTATGTGAAAGGGTCGTTCGTCTTTCTTTCATCAGG
The DNA here is from genome assembly GCA_018818485.1 of Patescibacteria group bacterium. GTDB lineage: Bacteria > Patescibacteriota > WWE3 > UBA101185 > UBA10185 > JAHIRX01. The sequence goes on along the minus strand of JAHIRX010000029.1, from coordinate 20,051 downwards.
TAGTGTTGTAACAGCTATTTCTTTTTTAGGAATAATATCTGAAGAACTTTCTAAATAATCGGCACTTACTGGCTGATTAACAATAAATGTAGAACTACTAAAGATCTCCCCAAGCATAAAAACAAGAAAAGAAAAGCTCATAATAAACCAGGTAGCAATGGGTCTTCCTAGTTTTCCTCGCGACCAGATAAGTTTTTTAGTTAGAAAAGACTTAAGTTCAAATGGTATTTGATACAAAAACTCCAAAAACCCAAAGATTAGGGTAAATACACCTTCGAGTTTCTTCCAAAAATATGTTCCCAGGGCTTTAAAAAACTGCACCCAAACATTAAGAAACTGTTCAATTTTGTTTCGTCCTGTGGGCCTGAAACCTTCAAAACTAAGTTGGAAAAACCGCTTTGAGGTAGGACGTTTAATGGTAAAAGCCATATTAATGATATTATCTCACAGACAGATTGAGAACGAGGATTATTGTATCAACCTAAGGTTTTTCAAGCAAATTCGATTATTTATCTTTTGCAGCTTGGTTAAGAGTATCTAAAAACTCTCTGTTACTCTTTGTTTTCTTCATTTGCTCAATCACAAGAGGGGTAGCTTCCCTATCATCTAAAAGGTCTACCATTCTTCTTAGTCTATACACCTTTTCTAGGTCTTCCTTACTGAATAAGTCCTCCTCGTGTCTTGTTCCACTTGATTTAATATCAATTGAAGGAAAGATTCTTTTTTCTTGCAAGAATCTATCAAGTTTTAATTCCATATTTCCAGTTCCTTTAAACTCTTCAAATATAACATCATCCATTCTAGAACCTGTTTCAACAAGAGCTGTAGCAATTATTGTTAAACTACCCCCGTTTTCAAGGTTTCTAGCAGCACCAAAGAAATGCTTTGCAGGATAAAGTGCGGCAGGATCAAAACCACCTGTTAGGGTCCTTCCAGACGGAGGAGCTGTCATATTGTAAGCTCTAGCTAGTCTAGTAATAGAATCCATAAGGATAACCACATCTTTTCCAGATTCGGCCAGTCTTTTTGCTCTTTCTAGACAGAGTTCACTTATTCTTGTCTGTTCTTCTGCTTTTTCATCAAAGTTACTGGCGTAAACCTCACCTTGTACTTTTCTAGAGAAGAAGGTAACCTCTTCAGGTCTTTCTCCTATCAGAGCGACAAGTAGAATGACATCAGGATAGTTTGTGGTTATACCGTTGGCAATATCTAAAAGAAGAAATGTTTTTCCAGCCTTAGGAGGAGCAACTATCATAGCACGTTGTCCTTTACCAATTGGTGCAATAAGATCAATTAAACGAGTTGAGACTACATCTGGGGTTGTCTCAAGTTTAAGCCACTCTTGTGGAAAGATTGGTGTAAGATCAGTAAATTTAGGTCTCTTCTTAGCTACCTCTGGTTCCATTCCATCTACAGACTCTATTTTTAGAAGGGAAAGATATCTTTCACTTTCTTTTGGAGGTCTTGCTAAACCCTCAATTAGATCTCCCATACGAAGATTAAATCTTTTTATTTGTGAATGACTAATATAGACATCTTTGGGAAGATCGTTCTCAGTCTCAATGTCTTGTCTAATAACACCGTAGTCGGTGAGAACTTCAAGCATCCCACTAACCTTAATTTGTTCACCTCGATAATTAATTGCCCCGCCGTTAGAAGGTCTACCATTTATTATTGGTGCTTCCTTGGGGCCCGTTGTCTTTTTGATAGGCATAATATGTTTTCTTCTCGTAACTTCAGTTACGTTTTACTAAATTTATACTTTTGATGAAAATGAAACCAATAAAAAGTGCATTTCAATTTTTAGGAAAAATTCTAGAAAGAAGTAATTCACTATTACGATAAAATGATAACTTAAAAAGCACTTTCTATCAAGATCCCCTAAAGATGGGAGATAACCACTGCCCCGAGTTACCTCCCAACTTCAGGACTCATCAATTACTTGATAAGTTCTGCACTAACCACAAGTCTCTTGCTGTATGTTCCTTGATTAGGAACCCAAACTCCACCACACGTTATTAAAGTTAGAGCAGGAATATCTAAAGAGCTATCCTCAAATACTTTTAATCTTTCAGGATCGTCAATATCTACAAAGTAATAACCAGTAACCTTATAGTCGTAAGACTTACCATAGCTGTCAAGTACCGTTACTCTATCATCAAGATTTACGTTTTTCAACTCCCAAAATGCAGCGGGATTACCACGACTATCATCGTAATGAGCATTAACAACCAAGTTACCTTTTTCAGCTGGCCTAGCGCTGTTTTGATACCAACCAGCAGTATCCCATTCTTTAGGTGTTTCAAGATACCCTTGGGCATCTACACCCACAGGTTCGACAGGAACACTAAGTCCTACCGAACTAATAACTATCTTTCTTGGCCTTCCGTATACTGGTTCTAGAGCTGTTTCAAATGCTGAGAAAGCAGCCTCGACTTGAGGTTCTTCAATATTTTTAAAATTAAAACTACCTCCCGTATATATGAATACGAAAAGCCCCACAAGTAATACTGTGGTAAATAAAAGGACCATAAATTTTGATATCTGAGAAAGTTTCATGATATTATCTCGGGCAGGAGACAGAATGGTCGCGTAAGGACTCGGCCAAACCCAACCATTCTGTCCCACACCCGAGGTGTAGGACAGAAGGATCTTATCTTCCAAACTTCTTAGCAAACAATCCAGCTACTAGAGTAGCAAGACCTGCAATTGCTAAGGTAGACGTATAACCAGTCTTAGGAAGCTCAGAAGGCTCCTCGTTACCGTAACAAACGGTAGCGGTATCAGAACCTTCGAACTCACCATCCCATTCAAGTTCTACTTTGTTAACGATACATTTCTCGAATGTAATGTCCCTATCGTACTCATTGAATTCAACCTTAACTTCAATAGTGAATTTCTTTTCTTCACCAGAACCAAAGTTGTCCCAGTACTCAGTTAGACCAGATCCACCTACCCTGAAAAGTTCATCAGGTAAGAAATCTTCTATTTTCATGTTGTCAAACTCATCAGCTTCTTCATCAGAAAGGTTTTCAACGGTTATTCTAAATTCAATAACCTCCCCTTCTTTAACGTTAGTTACTTTATCTTTCCAAGAATTATCTCCTTCAAGTCTTACTTGTTTAGTAATCTTGAATCTCTTGTTAACTTCTCCTCCACCGTAGTTAGCGTAAACGCTAGCCCCGTTTAAGAACATAAAGGAAGCAAAGATTACAAGAGCTATTAATTTTTTTGCAGTGCTTTTATTCATATTTTTGTTTACGCTACAACTAAACAAGAACAATATTCATATAACGTCATATTATTAAGTTTAGTCTTAGCGGCAGGATAAATTAGTACTCTAATATAAATCTATAGGATAACCTAATAGATTCGTTGCATTATAGCCTAAAAGCTAGTTTTTGTCAATGCTATGGGGTTTGGTATTAAATACTAAATTTCTCTATCTTTTTTGCTTGTAGTAGCAACAAATAGTCCCAATACAAGTAAAAAATAACCAAAATACTGTAAGTATTGTGGCCAAAATATTATTTTTACGTTATCTGGTATATCACCATCAAAAACCCATCCATTGGACCAGTTATTAACCTCAACATGTCTAGCATTACATAAATTATTACCACAAAAAGCTAACCACCCTATATCATATGCCTCGTTTAGAACAAAAAGTTTCTGCACCTCACTATTTTCTGAAGATGGTAAGGATGATTTCAAAGAAGTAATTAGGTCATAAGATATTGGAACTAAAGAGATGTACTCTAATTCGTTAATACTAGTTTCTTCCCCAAATACTGTATTTGATAAATTTATTGTGTACCCTTTTCCTTTACCCATTGGGGATATCATATAAAATGCTGAGGTCATGTTTTCATTTCTGGGCAGTAAAACATCAATGTCACACCTCTTAGAATACTCGTTAGTCAAACAAATTCTCAATGGAAGACCCTGAATATTTCTCGCTTTAATTTCTAGCACATATCCTATTGAATGATCTACCGATAAAAACTGAAAAGTATCACACAAAGATGTCAGAGAGGATATATAAATTATAGAATTATCTGTTTTTTCTATACTGTAACCACCTGGAAAATCTTTCGAATTAGAACAAACCCTTGGATAACCTTTTAAATCTACTACATTACCTGATAAGTAATCAGTCTTAGGAAAAACTAATGTATCTAACACAATATTTTGTCCTTCTATTTCAAAAGTTATCAAACTACTATGCACTCTTCCTAACACATCTACTGAAATATCTTTATATATTTTATTTACTTCTTCCACACGTCCTATTGCATCCGAATAAAATCTCAGGAAATACCTATCTATACCACCCTCTAACAGAGCAACTTGTCTATTCTCATTTTCAAGATAGAAATCAATACACGAATCAATTTCAGAATCAAAAATACATACATCATTGGGCTTTACACCTCCAGAGTAAGAAAGAAGCAAAAACCCTTTTGTAGTAACTCCTTTCCAAAAGCTGGTTAGCGGCGCTGTAACACAAGCTAGGGCATCTCTAGATAGAAGTGAAAAGCCATTTTCAATCTTCTCAAGAGAGTACGATGAGTCACCCGTTACATCCCCACATACTTCTAATGTTGGGTAATAATTAAATTTTGCGAGAATATTTCTATCTACAATGTTATAAACATCTATTTCGTTTAATCCACCACCTTTTATATTTAAATAGCCTAAACTAGTAAACTCCCCAGAAACCTTAGAACCAATATAAAAAGGGCTACCGTTTATCACTATCAAAAATGACTTTCCTTCCCCGACAAAAATACTTCTACTCTCATTTAATCCAAAATCTTTAGAATAAAATCTAATATCTAACTGGGGCTCACTATATTTAGCTAAAATCTCTACTGGAACAATACTTTGTTCTCCAACATTTCCTGCAATTTTTGATACTAAATGTACTTCTCTATCACTAGACCTAATAATTTCTGGGTTGATATTTTCGTTCAATTGACTTATACCTACAAAAGAATAAGACGCCCCACCTTCTTCAACAATGTAATTTCCAATTTGTAAATATATCGGATCCAGATACTCCTTGAAAATATCGTTACTGAAAATATCAAACTTATCTAACTTTTCTGTCTCTGTGAACTCTACTTTTGGAGAATATTTATATACCGAAAGGCCTTCCCCAAAGTCTTTTTCTAAACTAATCCTCTCTGAAGAGGATAAGAGTGACTCAATTTGAGGGTAAAAAAGAAGTGTTTCATCGGCACCCGGTTCTATAACACTTTCATCTAAAACTAACCATCTAGTTTTGTATTTCTCCAACACATTTTCCAATAAAGGTACGTTCTCAGAATATATTGCATGGGAAAACTCCCTGTACTGTTGCTCATTCTTTAAATTCCATCTATCAAATTCCCTATTAAGAAGAGGTTGCTTAATCCCAAACCATAGAAACCCTGCTCCCTGATACCCAAGCTCTTTTTCATTCCAACTGTTGTATATCCATCCCCAATAACTTTGAACCGGTAAATTAACTACCCTTCCGTACTCATCCTGAGAATCAAAATACTTAAACATTTCAAAATATCTACCAGGAATATTTACTCTCATACTTGGACTAATTAATTTACCTTTAAACGCGGGATTCATGTAGTAATATAAGCTTCCCAAAGCAGCCATAGTTAAAAGTAATAAACACATTACTTTGAGTAGTTCTAACTTACATAAGTTAGATATCCTTTCAAAAACCCAGAGCAAAAATAAACTGAAAAAAAATGCGTAAGATAGACTAAGTATGATAGAAAATTTGGTGAACGGAAATCTAAACACCTCTTCAAATAGCGGTATATGCTTCTGGAAAAAGATGAACAAGAAACCAAATGGTGGGTTGGTTGCAAAAAGAAAGAAATAGCAAACTAGCAGTAGTACAAAAAACCCTATACCATATTCGTTCTTTTTGAAGAAAGATAATATTGCACCCAAAACTACAAGGGCAAAATACACATAACCTATTTCTGTGACAAAGGGATTCTTCAAATGAACTTGCCACTCATCAAGAAGTTGACCATATCTTTCGTCACCTACATGCTCACCCCAATCAAATAAAAAGCTCTTCAAGAGAGCTGCATCTTTAATATTCCCAAACCTTTTATTTGCTAAAAAAGCCTCATTAGAAAATAAGTGGTGAATTTTAGACTCAGGTACTTCCCTACCCCTTGTAAAAGCGTAGTAGAAGTTAGGGAGCATCCAAAAAGAGTTTACCAAAAGTACTATAACAAGCATTCTAAGAATATCTTTAATGTGTCCTTTTAACAAAGTTAACACCCCAAAATACAAAATTAGCATCATGAGGTATGTATAAAAAAGTGTGGCAGTGTGAGCTTGTGGAGTTATCAGAATGTTAAACAACAGAAAGAAAAATAATTCTTTCTTTTTCCCACTATCGAAATACTTAGTGCCATATAAAAACACCCATCCCAGAAACCCAAAATGTGTTAAAAACATCTCCAAAGGTACATAAAAATTTTGAAGAGTTCCTAGATTTAGTAGATAAAGCAAGGAACCGATAAGTGACACAATATTATGGACAACTCCCTTATTTTTTTTCCCAAGTAGGTATTCTAGAAAAAAGTAAACACCAAGTGGGCCTATTATCAACATTAAGAATACGTAGGCATACCTGATCTGATTAACTTTTAGAAAAAGATTAAAAAATTGAAGAATAACCACCCTTATTATCTCTGATGCATGTGCCTGCGACGCAACCGCACCTAATCCTTGATGCTCTTGCCAGACTGAATCTAAAATACGTTTCCAATATAAACCGAAATTAAATTCTGGATGAAGGGTATCCCAACCAGTTAAAAAAGTCCCAATGGTATAATTTTTAAAACAAATATAAATAGATACACATACAATAAAAACAGGAAAAACATATCTTTTAATAAAACCAAGCAACTTCACACTCAAATTATACATTTAAAAGGAAAATATAAACAAAAAAAGAAGCGTCCTTGGTGGCATAAGCCAAAACACAAGAACGCTCTTTCTAAATAGGGTTTTTAATTTACTTTTTCCCAGTTTTCCAGCTGACCTTTCATAGTGACAAAGTGCTGGTGAAAACAGGTACTTACATCAATCAGGTGAATATGGTTTTCTGAGCACCCTGAGGCACCGCAGTTACCTCCTGATTGACCATTTTCTCCGGAACTGGCTTCGAGCTGTTGTAGAAACCAACCCTTTGACACATAAGCTCCAGCAGGCATCGGGCTTGTACTCATATGACCTGGTTTGTAACCAGTCACTTTTACAGTCCGGTTTAGATCAGTATCCTGCTGAGCATCGTCAATAACGCCCCGGATCAACACAAGGTTGTTTATCCCTTCCCCAGAGGGAAGTTCAATTTCACCACACCCAGTTGGTTGAATTTTTCCTTCTCCAAGAGACAGATATGTAAATCCGCCTTCTGGAAGCTGAGCATAGTGCTCACCTGTAGAACTACCACGATCAAATGTGGCAGTGGCGTCTAACAACACACCTGGTTCGGCGATTAGCCAATCCGTTAGGTTATTAAACACACTTGTAGTACCTACTGGGGACCTAAATAGATTGGTAGGAAGTTCTGTTACAATCTCCTGAGTTTCAGGTTCCTGTGCAGAAGATCCCTCACCATTAGCAGGGGGGGTTTCTTCAGTCACCGATTGCTCATTAGAGGGAACCTGTTCTGTTGCACTAGATTCCTCTACTTCAACTATCGCAGTTGTGGTAGGAATCGGTTTTTCTTCAGGCGCTGTTCTGGCCTGCGGCTCTCGATTAAAAAATAACGCAACCGAAAGCAACACAAGTAATATAACGACCACCCAGAGACAGAGAATTGTATTATTCTTCTTTGAATCAGACACTTTTGCTGCAGGTTTCTTAATATCTTTGCTGTTTGCCTTTTGCTTGTCTGCAACTTCTTTGATCATTGAGTCAAGTGGTTTCGGACGACTTGGCCCAGCAATTACACCTTTTTTATTAATAGGCTGTACTGGTTTTTTTACATCCTTTTTGGGGGTCACTGCCGGTTTTGTTGGTTGCTTTGCCTTCGGCATTGCAACATCAACTTTGTTCACCGCAGGGGACTTCTTTTCGTCCTTTTTGGCGGCCTTAGTACTCTCAGTGCTTTTTGAAGGCACTACTTTCTTTGTGACTGGCATAGCCATTTCAGTTCTCCTTTTGCTTTGGATTTATTTTATATGATTACCCTATTCAGTTTTCAACCTGCGAGTTACCCAAATTAATGGGGCTCTAGGCCGATTAATATACTCAAGCAAACACTTAAGTACACACATCGGAATATGAAGGAATTAAATTAGACAGGATAAAGCTTCAACTCCTTTCTGATTGGACAAAATTATAGCTTATAACCTCTTTTTTGTCAACCTATAGGGTATTATGAGTCGGTTACTAGCTTCTCTTCTAAGGCTTTTTCTACTAGTTCTCCGAATGTCATATCATTTTGGATTGCAAATACCCTGGCGAGCTTTTTAAGGGTCTTATCTATTAATATGGTAGTTTTTACCTTTGTTTTTTTGTTTTCTGTCATGTTTTCCACAATAAATTTAGTTATCCACAACTAAATTTCACCTTATAGGGTGTTTAGTTTCTTTATTCAAACATAAAACCGTACTTATGTAAATACTTACATAACACTAACTAGTATTATAATATCACTGACTTTTTTCCTTCGTAGAAGAAACTTTAATGATATTTGCCAATCGTCATCGCTTGTTAAATTTGTTAGATGCGATAAATTGTATGTAACAAGCAGTCATGCTTCGCCTGCTCGGAGGCATGGTCTTATCCTGCATTTGCAGGATTTCACGCTTCTAAAAACGTTCTGCGGCTGTCGCACTTTATGTCGCCTCTTGTGGAACGTTTTTTAAATTGTCTTAATAATTATTTCCTGGAAGTTTTGACTGTAGTAAATATTATCTTACCTGCAGCAGATTGAATTACCTTTGCTACCTTCACAGTTATCTCTTTACCTACTAAATCCCCACCCTTTTCAACTATTACCATGGTCCCATCAGGTAGATACCCTACCCCCTGATTCTTTTCCTTACCTTTTTGAAGCACGCTGACTTTAAATTCTTCCCCTGGAAGCACTATTGTCTTAAGTGCATTAACAAGATCATTAACATTAAGTACTTTAATACCAGAGACCTTTGCAACCTTGTTTAAGTTAAAGTCTAAAGTCATAAGTTTAAGCTTTTTATCTTTAGCATAATTAACAAGTTGTTTATCAACAGCCTTCTCTTTTGTATTTATCTTAGGCATAACTACCTTAGTACGTCTTTTTAAGTCTTTCACAATATCAAGACCCCTTCTTCCCCTACTCCTCTTCTCTTTATTCTTGCTATCTGCCATCTTTTGAAGCTCTTCAAGCACACTTTCTGTAATAACAAAAGGTCTATCAAAAAAGCCAACCTTAACAATATCCAATATTCTTCCGTCAACTAGTATTGAGGTATCTAGTATCACTGCGTTTTCAAGTTCCACTTTTTCTTTCAATGCCCTTTCTTCAACCCTCTTTCTCTGCTTTTCTCTTCTTGCATCTTGAATTCTTCCGGACTGCTGTTCCCAAAAAGCACTAACAATATTTGAAACAGCATTAAATATTAGTTCTTCTACCCATTTTTTAAGTTTAAGAAGAAGAATAGGAAGAATGAAAAACCCAAAGGCTGCTGCGACTGCAGATATCAAGACTTCTAATATGGTGTGGAATCCAAATAATGGAAGTTCTGTAAAGAAGGCACTTTTTGAGCTTTTGAAACCGATAAACGCAAATAAAACTCCAAATACAATTCTTAATAGAAACTTTATCTCTTTTAGAGAGACTTTTCGTTCAGGTTCAGTTTTCTTTTTTCTTTTCTTTGCCACCCTATATTAATCATATATGAAAAAATATATGGGAAACACTTACGAAGATAAGAAAATTAAAAAGCTTTGTTTATTGCTTCGAGTAATTTTTTGGTACTTTGAGGACTAATAACATTAGAGAATCCAAGTCTTTCTGCCTCTTGGGATCTTCTTTCAATAGAAGTTACCTTCCTAACCTCTCCAGATAATCCACACTCACCAAAAGCTACTGTACTTTCCTTCAGTGGAAGGTCTTTTATAGAAGATGCTATAGCTAAACACACTGCAAGATCAGAAGCATACTCTTTTACCTTAAATCCGCCAGCTACACTTACATAAACATCATGATTTGAAAGATTAATCCTAGCTCTTTTTTCTAAAATTGCTATTAAAACTTGAAGTCTGTTGCTACTAAATCCACTTGCTGTTCTTCGAGGATATCCAAAAGATGTTTTTGTGGTTAGTGCTTGTATCTCAAACAAAAGTGGTCTAAATCCTTCCATCACAACAGTCACACAAGACCCTGGAGACGAAGAAAGTCTTTGCTCAAGGAATAATTCAGAAGGATTTTGTACCTCTCTCATTCCCTTTTCTACCATCTCAAATATACCTACCTCAGACACGGGTCCAAATCTATTCTTTGTAGTTCTCAAAATTCTAAAAAGATGCTGGTTATCTCCCTCTAAATACAAAACTGTATCTACAATATGTTCAAGTACCTTGGGTCCTGCTACAACCCCTTGTTTAGTAACATGACCCACTAATACAATCGGTGTGTTTGTTCTTTTCGCAGTGTCTGTAAGAAGTTGAGTACATCCTCTAACTTGCACCAGAGAACCTATATTTCCAGTTAAATCATCAGAGTAAAGGGTTTGGATAGAGTCAACAATAACAAGCTCAATAGCATTATCACTTTCAATTTCTGCAGTAATTTGATCTACGTTTGTTTCAGGAAATACTAAAAGATTGTGTGCGGTGTAGCCCATTCTTAAAGCACGAAGTTTAGTCTGCTCAACAGATTCTTCACCACATACGTAAAGCACTTTCTTATCACCTAAGTTCTTTGAAATCTCAGTCAAGAGAGTACTTTTTCCAATACCTGGTTCACCAGCAAGAAGTACAACCTGTCCAGAAACAAAACCACCACCCAATACCCTATCAAATTCCCCTACTCCACTATCAAGTCTTTTAGGAGGTGCTGATAATACTTCAGATAATTTAACTAATCCTTGAGTAGAGCTTCGAGGTTTTTTAACTGTAGAAGATTTAGACGAAGAAGTAGAAATTACATCTTCAACCATGCTGTTCCAATTACCACAACTAGTACACTGGCCTATCCAATTACTTGAAGTATGACCACAGTTTTGACATACGTAGATAGTCTTTAGCTTCGCCATGTTTTGTATATTAACAGAATATGAGAAAAATTACTCTTTTTCTTCCTTCTTAGCTTTTTTCTTTGTTTTCTTTTCCTTCTTTTCTTCTTTCCCCTCTTCTTTTGTTTCCTCTTCTAGCTTTTCTACTTCCTTCTTATCCTTTTTCTCGTTTTCTTCACCCGGCTCTTTTGTTGTTAGAGCAAGCTTTTGACTTTCTCCATCAACTTGAATTACTGTAGCTTTTACCTTGTCCCCCTCTTTAAGAGGCTCTGCTGCTTCACTTATGTGAACTAACCCGTCTAATCCTTTTTCTATGGTTACAAAAGCTCCAAAAGGAACTATCTTACTAACTACTCCTTTAACTTTTGTTCCAACAGGATACTTTTCTGCAACTGTTTCCCATGGATTTGGAGAAAGTCTTTTTACACTTAATGCTAGTTTTTGAGAACCTTCATCAATACCTAGCACCAACACTTCAATTTTTTGTCCAACTTTAAAATAGTCAGCTGGGTGCCCTACCTTTTCCCAAGCAATTTCACTAATGTGAACAAGTCCTTCTACTCCGTCAAGGTCTACAAATACTCCAAAAGGCATAACTCCTGTAACAATTCCCTCTACCTCGGTATCTGGTTTTATCTCTTCAAGCCTTTTTGCTCGAGCTTCACCACTATATGAACTTAAGGCATCTTTTTCTGACAAAACAAATCTATTTTTTTCTTTATCTAGCTCAATTACCTTTACTCTCAAGGTTTTACCAGCTAGTACTTTAAGTGACTCTTTAAGTTCGGCCTCACTTCCTGCTGCAAATTTAGCAACATCGTTAGCAAAGTGAACTCTATCTAAATGTGAAAGAGGAATAAACCCCCTTAAACCAATACACTCACAAAGAAGCCCACCTTTATTGTATTCAATAATAGTGGCTTCTAAAACAGTGCCTATTTCGAGAGCTTCCTCAGCGTCTGTCCATCTCTTATCCTTCTCTGCTCTTTTAAGGGAAAGAACAACATATCCTTGAGCGTTTTCTGGTTGCACAACTTTAGCTACAATGTCATCCCCTGGCTTTAGGCCTTTGTAGCTTTTATCTTCGTCATCAAACTCTTCGCTTGTAATAATTCCTTCAGACTTAGCACCGATATCAATTAATATTTCACTATGACTCGCACTTACCACAACCCCCTCTACTAAATCTCCAGGACTAAAACTTCTCATCTGAAGATCTTTGTCTTTCAAAATGTCTGCCATTTTAGAAGACTCTTTATGAACTTTTCTAGCTTTACTCATACTAGTTTTAAAATACCTCTTTCTGCCCTTTGCAGGACGTATTGGATTATATAAGAGAAAAATACTAAGTACAAGGTATAATTAGTTTGTATCACGAAAATCTACTATGAAAGTAAATGAAATTAAATGTAAGACAGTGATAGGAAAATGTGGTTTTCCATCTGGTGGGTGGTCAATAAACCCTTACGTTGGGTGTGAGCATAATTGTGTTTATTGCTATGCACGATTTATGAAAAGATTTACAAACCATACAGAACCTTGGGGAAATTTTACAGATGTGAAAACCAATGCTCCTGAGATTTTAGAAAAACAACTCCACTTGAAAAAATACAGAGAAGGACCGATTTTTATAGGAACAGTAACTGATCCTTACCAACCTCTGGAAGAAAAATATAAACTCACAAGAAAACTTTTAGAAATACTTCTACCCTACAACGCACCTGTAAGTATTCTTACAAAATCAGATTTGGTTTTAAGAGATTTAAATTTACTTAAAAAGTTTAAAGGTATCGAAGTAAATTTCACAATTAATACTTTGGATGAAAAATGGAAAAAATATACTGAACCAAATTCATCATCAGTTGAAGAAAGACTTCAAACTGCTAAAAAATTATCTGAGGAAAATATTCCTGTATATGCGATGGTTGGTCCCTACTGGCCAGAATTTACTAATCCAGATAAATTGTTTAAAAGATTTAAAGAAGTTGGAATTAGAAAAGTATTTTCAGAAAGTTTTAACACAAATGGAGATAACTTTATTGGAGTCAAGAAAGTTTTGAAGGAAAATTACCCAGAATTATTATCAAAATTTGAAAAAATATTGTTTAATAATGTATTTTTTGAAGACTTCTATACCGAAGCGCAAGAAAGATTGCTAACTGCATCAAAAAAGTACTCAATACCTGTGGAGATCTTCTTCGGACAAGGACATAAAAGGAAGTTTAAGAAGTAAATTTGACTATATTTTTTAACTCTTTATAATCCAAAACAGATAAAATATAAGGAAAAGGAGAAAAAATGATTTTTACTTGGTTAATTTCCCTGATAAGAAGAGTTCTCTTCCCTGGTAGAAAGATTTCTCAAGATATGAGAACTGAAATAATACTTATCAATAACGCGCTTGGAAGAATAGATACAAAAGGAAACTTAAAAACAGTTAATCCCGATGTTCGAAAAGCTTATGGAGGAAGCTTTCTTTACTGGATTGATTATTTTAGTAAAATTCCTTCCAGGTTGGAAATCCTGGAGTGTATATCAATAACCAAAAAAGAGGTTGCATCCATATTACTAACTCTTAGAAAGATTATTGGGAAAAACACTGAACCTACTAAAACCGATATTAGATTCACCAAAAAATACTTTAAGGGGCTTCTTAGCTATTACACGACATAGCAAAAAAAAATACAAAATAAAAAGCAACATTTAAATGTTGCTTTTTCTTATTTATGAGCAAAACCCCAGCGACGACCTATCTTCCCACGGATTACCCGAAGTATTTTCGGCGCTGATGAGTTTAACTACTCTGTTCGGAATGGTAAGAGGTGTGACCCCACCGCTATCATCACTGGGATACTGCCCATAAATTAAATTTTCAATAATCCAGGTATTCCCTGGAAACTGAATAGAAAGTCTCGCTAGATTGACCTCACTATAGTGGTATCTATAATAAAGTTGAACAACTATTAGTACTGCTCGGCTTAATACATTACTGTACTTGCACCTACAGCCTATCAACCTAGTAGTCTCCTAGGAGTTGTCTCATCTAAAAGATGATGAATTCTAGTTTTGGAGTATGCTTCGTGCTTATATGCTTTCAGCGCTTATCAAATCCAAATGTAGCTACCCAGCGATGCTCTTGGTAGAACAACTGGTACACTAGAGATTTGGTCATTCCGGTCCTCTCGTACTAGGAATGAGCCTCCTCAGAATTCTGCACTTGTTGTGGAAATGGACCGAACTGTCTTGCGACGTTCTGAACCCATCTAACGCGCCGTTTTAATAGGCGAACAGCCTAACCCTTGGGACCTGCTCCAGCCCCAGGATACGACGAGACGACATCGCATGTATATCAAACTATTACTAGCTTGCACTGACTATATCTTCTTCCTCTTGTCTTACAATAAAGTAAGAGTAGGAGTCGGCGTTTGATGGAAATATAATTATTTTAAAGCAGTTTCCATCTCACCATTATTGAGCTTTCGCTCTCAGGATCAGTCGATACGGGGTCATAAAGGAATATTTTTGTCATTCCAATAGACTTCCCACGGTATTCTCCTTTGATTAGTAAATCAATTAGGAGTTCACCGTTATTAGCCGAATTTTTGGTACGGAATTACTTCCGTAGCACCCCTGATTTCTGTCTAAGGTGCCAAACCTTGCCGCCGCTATGGACGCTCGGGCAAGATAAGCCTGTTATCCCCGGGGTAACTTTTATCCGATAAGTTCCAGGCGTACCACTACGCACTTGGAAGATCACTAAGTCCTACTTTCGTATCTGCTCGACTTGTAAGTCTTGCAGTCAAGCTCCCATATACCTTTACGCTTACATCTCGATTTCCATCCGAGATAAGGGAACCTTTGAGCTCCTGCGTTACCTTTTAGCAGGAGTCCGCCCCAGACAAACTGCCCACCAGGCATTGTCCCCCTCGCCGGTAAGGCGAGATGGTGAGATTCACGACATTAAAAGAGAGGTGTTACATTGGCGATTCATATAAATACGAATCTCCCTCCTACGCTATACATTTAAAACCGATCATCAATACCAAGCTACAGTAAAGCTCCACGGGGTCTTTCTGTCCAACAACAAGTAACCGGCATCTTCACCGGTAGTTCAACTTCACCGAGATAGTGATTAAGAGAGTGCTCAAGTCGTTACGCGTTTCGTGCGGGCCGGAACTTACCCGGCAAGGGATTACGCTACCATAGAACAGTTATAGTTACTGCTGCCGTTCACCCGGGCTTGAGTCAAAAGCCTCCATGTACAAGTACATGGTCACCCTCGACCTTAACCTACGGGCACTGGGCACGCGTCGGCCCCTATACCTCCCATTACTGGTTTAGCAGGGACCTGTGTTTTTGATAAACAGCCGCTTGAGCCATTTTTGTGCCCCCTGCAACGCCGAAGCGCGCAGGGCATCCTTTTTCCTAAGTTACGGATGTAATTTGCCTAGTTCCTCGACCACTATTCACTCGTTCGCCTTGGTATCCTCTACCTACCTACCTGTGTCGGTTTGCGGTACGGATACTGCAGATACTCCCTAGAGGTTTTTCCTGGAAACTTGAACCGATTAGATTGCGCACCTTGCGGTGAACTTTCCCCCAGCTCAGGTAAAAACGCTTGTGCGGATTTGCCTACACAAACTTCCTCGCTTTCGGGACTCACATCCTTAGTGAGCCTAATAAGTCATGCTTCGTCACCCCATCGGTATTAACGATTCTGCAGTAGTGCAGGAATATTAACCTGCTGTCCATCGACTACGCCTTTCGGCCTCGCCTTAGGACCGACTAACCCTCCGATGACTGGCATTGCGGAGGAATCCTTAGGTTTTCGGCGTCCAACGTTTTCAGTTGGATCTCGTTACTGATGCCAGCATTCTCACTTGATACCGCTCCACCTTACCTCACGGTAAAGCTTCACTGCTGTATCAACGCTCCCCTACCCCTTGTACAAAAGTACAAAGTCATAGCTTCGGTTTTTTACTTTAGCCCCGTTAAATCGTCGGCGCAAAATCGTTTAACTAGTGAGCTGTTACGCTTTCTTTAAAGGATGGCTGCTTCTAAGCCAACCTCCTAGCTGTCTTAACGATCTTACTTCCTTACCCACTGAGTAAAAATTAGGGACCTTAGCTGATGATCTGGGTTGTTTCCCTTTCGTAACACGAGATTTCCCCGCGTCACTGATTCCCTGTCTGACACTTACGCATTCGGAGTTTGGTAGGAGTGGGTATGCTTACGCACCCCATCCCCTTTCAGTATCTCTACCTCGTAAGGCCTTAAAAACAGAGACCATGCCTAAACATGTTTCGGGGAGAACCAGCTATCGCCAAGTTCGTTAAGCGTTTTACCTCTAACCACAATTCATCCGAACATTTTTCCTCATGTACCGGTTCGGGCCTCCATCACATTCTCATGTGACTTCACCCTGACCATGGTTAGCTCACTTGGCTTCGGGTCTAATGCTGCAGACTAATCGCCCTATTAAGACTCGGTTTCCCTACGCCTCCCCACATAAAGTGGTTAAGCTCGCCTACAACATTAACTCGCTGGCTCATTCTTCAATAGGCACTGCATCACCATATAAATATGGCTTTGCAAGCTTGTTTGCATACGGTTTCAGGTTCTATTTCACTCCCCTAACAGGGGTTCTTTTCACCTTTCCCTCACGGTACTATACGCTATCGGTGTATTTGTGTATTTAGCCTTACGACGTGGACGTCGTTTATTCACACAGGGTTACACGTGTCCCGTGCTACTCAGGATCAACCCAAAGAGGTACTCCTGTTTCGGTTACAAGGCTATTACTTTCTGTGGCGCCCCTTTCCAGGGGTCTTCTCCTACAAAAGTACTTTGTAACTCTTTTCTGATTTAACAGAATGGGCTGTCCATACCCCCTTTGTCTTAAACGTCCTCCCAAACCAAACTCATGGTTAAAAACCGTAAGTCTAGTTCGGAAAGAAATAATAAAGACTCTGGGTTTGGGCTCCTCCCTGTTCGCTCGCCGCTACTAAGGGAATGTCTAATTGATCTTTTTTCCTCCGGCTACTATGTTGTTTCAGTTCGCCGAGTTCTCTCCAAATCACCTATATCTTCTGCTAAAAGCAAAAGGTTTTAGTGACCGGTGCCGCATAAATGCAGCGGGTTTCCCCATTCGGAAATCTCCGAGTAATAACGTTTCTTGGCAACTCCTCGAAGCTTAAAGCAGCCTAGCACTTCCTTCATCGACACAAATACCCAAGGCATCCACCATATGCATTAGTAACTTTAATATTTAGATACCTAGCAAAGTCAAACTAACAAAAAGACTTTCTATCCAGTTTTCAAAGAACACTTTCTGGTGGACCGTAGCGGGATCGAACCGCTGACCTCCACATTGCAAATGTGGTGCTCTACCAACTAAGCTAACGGCCCACATAATACTTGCAACTTAAAAGTACATACGGAACGGCTTGTAACGCACAAAATGCCGATGTTTTTGAATCTATTTATTTGTTTTAGTTATAAGGAATCTAGAGCTTTTTCATAGATAAAGATAGTTTTCCATTCCGTAGGTTGAAATACTACTATAATAGAAATAGTTTGTAAAGTTGTTTATGAGGATATGATACTAAATAGTACCCTTGCAAGCTTGTATGGATCATGACGAATCAAACTTCTGTCTAAACCATCGGATTTGGAGATCTTAATTTTCTCTTTAGAAAGTAGTTTTGACCTCACTATTTTGGCTTTACTGTAGGTTTTACCAACATCATCTTCAATAGGAGTAGCTCTATCTACCTTTTTATACCTTGTGATAAGTTTTCTTGATGGTTTTTTAGTATTAACAACAACACAGTCTAAAAATCCCTTACCTGTGTACTTCTCAAGCTCATCAATAAAAGTACTGACTTTAAAATCTCTTGTTTGGTCAGGTTTTCTCATTAGGTTAATAACAAAAATACCTTTTGCGTTTAGGTGACTTAAAGTTTCTTGCATTCCTGAGACTAATAGGTTTGGAATAATACTTGTATATAAATCTCCTGGACCAAAGATAATATAGTCTGCCCTTTCCATGGCTCTCTTTGCTTCAAGATTTATTTGTACTTTAGGGTTTAAAAACATTCTTGAGATCTTTCCCCTCTTGTGTGATTCTCCGATACCATCTTCGCCCTTAACAATAGTTCCATCCTCGTACTCTGCACACAAGGATGTTTTAGAAAACGTTACAGGGATAACTCTTCCATTTGTCTGAAGAATTTGGGAGGCCCTGTCTAAAGCTTCCTGGTTAGAGTTAGTAATCTTTTCAATTGCAGATAAAAATATATTTCCAAAGTTGTGACCCTTCAAATCTCCTTTTTCAAATCTGTATAAAAAGAGATTTCTCCAAATTTCAGGGGCCTCAGAAAGTGCAACTAAGGCCTGTCTTAAATCCCCAGGGGGAAGTACACCTAATTGGTCACGTAATTTACCCGTTGAACCTCCAGAGTCCATAGTAGTAATAATTGCACTTAGACTAACATCGTAATCTTTTAGTCCAGAAAGCACTGTAAAACTACCTGTTCCCCCACCAATTACTACTACATTTGGTCTTTGGGTTTTCATAAGACTATTCTATAATCAAACAGTATTATAAACAAACTAACATGAATGATATAAAACAAATATTTAAAGAGTATCAGGAGGTACCAAATGTTCCTTTCCAACAAAGATTTACATCTCAGTTTGTCATAGATTTTCTTAAATCGAATAATATCGAATACAAAGAAACCAACTACATAATAACTATCAAAAAACCTTCCAGGAACAGTAATGGTAGAAAACTTGTTTTGATAGCTCATCTTGATCATCCTGGTATTGTCCTAAAAAATAATAAGGAGGGGGTATTTCTTGGGTTAATAGGTGCAAAGAAACTTCACGCTGCTCTAGTAGAGTCATCTATTGATCTGAGAGTTTTTGACCCGAAAGGAAAATATATCGGAATTGTACAACTTATTGGATTAGAAGATTCCCCAAAACAAATAGTTAACATAAAAGCAGACTTTACTATTCCAAGAAACTCTTTTGGAATGTTTAATGTCACTTCTTTTAAAGAAACTACAGATACAATTCAGGTATACAACGCGGATGATGGCGTTATGGTGTCGGTAATGTTAGACCTTATTAGAAATACGAAAGATAGTGGCTTTGATTTAATTTTTGTATTTACTAAACACGAGGAGGTAAGACAAGTTAGCTCCTGGCACCTTGCTAAACACAATACTTTAGATATTAAACCTGAAGACATTATTATTAATCTGGAATCTCTTAAAACACAGAGTGTTAATCCAGAAAAGTATGGGGAAATAGACTATAACAAGGGCCTCACTCTTCAACTCAGTAACATAGGGTGCTTATTTGGCTATAAGAACCCAGGAAAAAACTTTGCTGAAGTATTACTAAAAGATATTGCACAAAGAAATGGGGTTCCTCTTCAGGTAGGATTAATAAAAGACTCGTGTGACTCAAGACCCCTCACCCACTTTGGACTGACTCCTAACATCTGTACTCTTACCATTCCAAATAAATACAAACATAATGGTGCTGATGATGGAAAGATAAGAAGTGAAGAAATATTAAAAAAAGATATTGAGTCTGTAGCCAACCTTCTTGTTAAAGCTTTGGGATCAGATATAAAAACTCTTGAAGAGTCTAAAACAGAAAGTCTTTCTGAAAAAATTAAGGAAGATGATGATGTAACTGATCTTGAATTAATGAAAGAAAGAGAGTTAGTAAACGAGAGGATAGAAGTTTCGTATAAAGATATTATTAGAAGGGGCT
>JAHIRX010000028.1 GCA_018818485.1 Patescibacteria group bacterium | reverse complement strand
TACTTAGCGATTATTATAAAACACTATACCAAGTCTGTATAATGAGATTGTGCCTGCTCAAACAAAGAAAACACTATTCTCATTTGCAAATCTTTTAATTTTCCTCGGACTAATATTTTTAGTTTTATCATTTGGACCTCTTCTAGTTTCTGAAGTTTGGTACTTTATTAAAGAGATAAAAAACCAAAACTATATCCTTGAAGACAGCACTGCTCAAAAAGATAGTGTCTTTGCTCGATTTTTATCCAAAAACCCTATTAGAATTGATCCTGTGAATCGGAATTTTGCTTTAGTTATCGAGAAAATTGGGGTAAATGCTCCAATTGTTGCAAATGTATCCGTTGCCAGTGAAGATGCATATAAAGAGGCTTTAAAAAGTGGAATAGCTCACGCTATATCTTCAGACTATCCAACTGAGTCAGCCAGTAATATATTTCTTTTTGCACACGCCTCACTAAACTTTTGGGATCTTGGGAAATATTCCACAGTTTTTAATCTATTAAGAAAATTAAATTACACAGATAAGATTCATATTTTTTATGACGAACAAGATTATGTGTATGAGGTTGTAAACAAGGAAGTAGTTAAGGGATGGAATACTAACCCTCTAACAAGACCTACTATTGAACCAATACTTACCCTTCAGACATGTGATCCACCAGGAACTACAATAAATAGGTACGTGGTAACAGCCAAGCTTGTAGAAGTGAATTAACGAATACTTACGGTATATAAATCAGTCTGCCCACTGGACTTAAACGAAGTGCTAATAATAGCTTTATCTCCTCCAGGTGTACTAAAAACAATATCTGAGTGAAGAGTATTATTATAAATCTCTGTCTTGTTAGTACCATCAATTCTAATTAGGCTTATGGTTCCTCTTTTATCAGCTTCTACATTTCCCTCAACTAATATTAGGTGAAAGCTATCTGTGTACCAGTTAAGTTTTGGCTGAATTTCATTCATGTTTTTTCTAAATACCACTGTTTCTATCTTTTCACCGATTGGAAGCGGATCTTCAAAGTTATAAACCCTATATTCTAGTTGGTCTCCAATTTGTGCTGTGTATAAGAACTTCTTTTCATCTGGAGCCCATATTGCTCTTTCTGAAAGAGCTAAAGTTATAACTTCATCACTAACATCTTTTATGTTTTCTAAAAATGCCTGTCTCTTCTCCATAATTTCTAGTGCCCACTCTTCTTTAATTGCTTGTGCTCTAGAAGTTGTTTCAGCAGTATTGGCTGCAAGGTCAATTAGATAAAATACATTTCCTTGACCCTCAACTAGAAGCTCGTTTTCATCTGGAGACCAAGACATTTCTTTTCCTGCAGAATACTTAACAGAAATAGTATCCTCTATGGCAATTGTTGGATTGGTTCTAAATGGTCCCACACTGCCAGTTAGAGGAACTATCCATATGCCAGGCTCTTCTGTGTCAAAGGAAAAATAGGCTAGTTTACTTAGAGATGGGGAGATACTTGGATTGTTTGCTCCAGTATTTGTTAATGGCTCAAGTCTAGGGCTTTGAGATACTAAAACTGCAGTAACGTCTGTAACAAGTTGTTCAAAAATTTCGATCTCTTTAACCCACTCTACGAAACCCTTTTTCACAATCTTTAGAGTGTGAATTCCAGGCTCGAGTCCCGCTACTGAATCATCGGTTGCGGTTCTTATCTCATCGTCTATATACACACTTGCTCCATCTGGTAGTGACTTGGCGTTTGCCATTCCAGTTTTTGTGAGGTCAATATAATCCGAATCTTTTCTTAGTCGATACCCAGATGTATATAGGTACAACGTAGTAGTTAGTCCTAATAGAAGAATCGTTGTGAGGAGAGTTTCAACGATTCCGAGTTTTTTAAACTGTATTTTGATCATTGCCATAGTATTTTACCACGAAAATTTGAATAAAAATGTATAATAAAACCATGATATCAAAGGAAATAATGGGTGTCAGAGTTGATTTTGGGCTAACAATGAAAGAGGTTCTTAATCTCATTGAACTTTATCTTAAAGATAATGAGTCTAGATACATCTGTACAACCAATCCGGAATTTATAATGGACGCTCAAACTGATGGCAGATTCAAAAATATTATTAATAAAGCCGATCTTTCTGTACCAGATGGGGCAGGGGTTTTAATGGCAAGAAAGTATTTAGACAGGCTTAAAAAGATTAAAAGAGATACGTGGTTTCCTGTTAGAGCTTTTTTCCAGGGAACACTTTTAGGTATTTTCTCTATCTTTAAGAACAGAGATAAGGAAGAAAAGATTACTGGGGTGGATTTAACATATAAGATGTGTGAGCTTTCGGCACAAAAGGGATACAACGTATTCTTTTTAGGAGGGAGACCTAAAGATTTTTGGGGTAAGCACGCTGAGAAGTACCATAAGGAAATGGCAGTTACTACAGCTGAAGAACTTCAAAAATTATATCCAGGTTTAAAAGTAGTTGGAGCTACATCTAAATTTAGTAGGGAAGAAAGAGATGACAAAGTTACATTAGATTATATCCAAGAGTGTATGAAAAATGTTGGGGTAGATCATATAGATTTCCTATTTGTAGCGTACGGCGCTCCTAAGCAAGAAAAATGGATAGTAAGAAATAGTTACAAAATACCTGCCAAGGTTTCAATAGGATTAGGCGGGACATTTGATTACATAATGGGTAATTGTAAGTTACCTCCTAACATATTAGTTAAAATGAATCTAGGTTGGTTATATAGATTAATTAAACAACCTTGGCGCGCTAGGCGTATATTCACAGCTTTTCCTTCCTTTCCATTAAAAGTATATAAAGATTCTGTTAAAAATATATACTTTAAAAGATAATCTAATCTTCTTTATAATAATCGTCATTTCTTGACATACTTTAAGATAAGTGTTTCCATTGAAGTATGATAAAACTTGAAAATAAGCTATATAGTTCTACTGAGGTTGCAGAAATTTTAGGCGTTAGTCTTAGGTCAGTTTACAGATACCTTGAAGAAGATAAATTAACTGCAGAAGTAAAAACTGCGACAGGCCGTCATAGATTTACAAGACAAAATATTATCGACTTTTTATATCCAAAAGGTATTCCTGAGGAAGAGCAAGCAAAAATAAATGCACAAGAGGGAACCGATGAGGACGATGAACCAGAAATTGAAGAAGATGAAGAAGAAATTAAACCAGCACCTAAAGTAGAAGTGCATATTAAAGAAGAGCCAAAAAAAGAGGAACCGAAAGTAGAGGTGTCTGAGGAAGAGTCAGTAGATTGGCTTTCTAAGTTTAGAGAAGCAGCTAAAAAGTTTGAAGATGAACCAGAAGTTGCTGAAAAGGTAGAAGAAGTTACAGGTTTAGCCTCAGATGTAATAGAGGGGACTACAGAAGGATCTCAAGAGATGTTTTATTACAGAAGTAGATTAGGTGGACTCAAAGATATTGCACAAAACATTGACAAAACTGCAAGAAATTCGGGTCTAGACTATGCTTTTACTATGAATGCCGGGCTTTCTTTATACAAGCCAATAAGTCCATTCTCAGTACTTCACGCATACATTAGATCAAAAGATAAGGACTTCTTTGAAAGAATCTTAACACTAACACCATCAGATGAGGGAAATGCACAACTTTGTTTGGTAGTGTCTGATGAAGATAGTATATATAAGGGAATTGATGAGTTGCATGGACTAAAAGTTGTTGAAAAAAAGAGATTAGTTGAGGATATAGGCGAATTAGACGAGAAGTTGTTAAAAGAAGCAGAAGGAATACTACAGTAGTTTGACAGTCCTATAAGGTTTTGCTATAATCGCGACATTAAGTTAGAGAACCCTCTCCGGGGGAAACACTAAGGTTTCTTATGCTGTGGGCAGGAGTATAAGAAACCGTTTCTTCCGGGTAGGGTTCTTTAAATTTCCGAAGGAAGGGCAAGATAACTCTTACGTTTTATATCTTTACTTTCCACTTCCCCTCATTCATAATACTTAACGTGAAAGAAGTAGGTTTATTGATCAACTTGTACCAGCCTTCTACAAGGGATGAGAGCCAAGTTCAGCAGTTTGTACAAAGCTGTTGTCTTCCCCTTATTAAGTTACTCAAGAAAAACAAAAAAATTAAGATTTTTGTATGTATTCCTCTTAGCACACTAGAACTTTTAGATAAGTTTGGTTATGAAGAGGTCATTTTAGATCTAAAAAATCTGTATGAGTCAGATAAAATTCAGTTTACTAGTACGACAGCCTACTACTCTTTAGTTACTGATCTTCCAGAAGAAATGATCCAGAAACAAATTATCTTAAATGAGTACGGACTCGGATATTATTTTGGAGCCAAACAAGGATTTGAAGGAAAAGCTTCCATAATGATACGAGACCTAAACACTTTTTTTCCTCCAGAATTTGAAACAAATGAGGAGATAAACAATATAATTCTAGAACTTGGATATAAAGAGGTATTTTCAGAGAAAAATCCCACTTTTTATATAGATTTAAGTACCGAGAGTATTGAATTAGTTGAGGAATTGCTTGAGGAGAGTGTGTTTGAGGAAAAGAAGCGAGAAGTTTCTAAGTACGATAAAAACGGTCCAATCGCAGAGAAATTAACAGAAATAGAAGATATTTTAGTCCAAATATTTATGACAAATGATGAAAGTATTAATGTTAACGATTTCGAGACTCTAGCTATATGGATAGATGAAGATGTAAATAAAATAGATGATGTGTTAGTGCATGACAAGATCAGAAGCTTTGTAAGTTTAAGTAAATTTTTAAGTATAGAAAAATATCAAAGTTCAATCGAGCTACAGATTATAGAAAAATATATTGAACTAATTTTTGATATTCTGAAATATTTGGGGGATGAAAGAGTAACCTCGGATGTAACTACTAAAGTTGAAGAACTTAAAAAGATAGTTGAGTAGCCCTACCTCTTGTTTTTCTTTTTTCCTAGCTTAAATTGCAATAATATATATTTGGATTTTACCCGTTTTGTGTAAATGTCATAGATTTTAGGATGATTATAGCTATGGGGTGTCATTCTAGTTTAGATTATTAGGTTGAGCTCGGGGTACTATTATCAGATATTAATTTTAGAGTGCTAAAAATTTGGGGTTTTTGTTGTTACTAAAACGCTAAAGGGGTGGTATTTACCACCCCAATAGTTTTATTAGTGTTTGAAGGAACTTATTTAAGTTCTACCTTAGCACCAGCTTCTTCAAGTTTCTTTTTAGCGTTCTCTGCGTCTTCTTTTTTTGCAGCTTCTAACACTGGTTTAGGTGCAGACTCTACTAAAGTCTTAGCATCTACTAACCCAAGAGTTGGGTTGATTTCTCTAACAGCTTTAATAACTGCTATTTTATTTCCCCCAGTTTCTGACAGTACTACATCAAATTCTGTCTTTTCTTCAACCTCTTCACCGTTACCATTACCATTTCCGTTACCGCTATTTGAAGCAACCATCATAGGTGCTGATGCGCTAACACCAAATTTCTCTTCTAAAGCCTTAACTAAGTCATTAAGCTCTAAAACAGTCATTTTTTCTACCATTTCCATGACTTTTTCAGCATCTTTGCTTAATTTAACATCAGCTTTTGTCTCTTTTTTAGGAGCATCTTCTTTAGTTTCTTCGATTTTCTTTTCTTCTGCCATAATTTATTCAGCACCTCCTTCAGATTTTTTATTTGCTAAATCATTAATTGCAAAAACAAATTTATTTTTTATACCGCTTAGTCCCATAACAAAACCTGAAATAGGAGAGTTTAGACCCCCTACAACCCTTGCATAGAGTTCTTCTTTAGAAGGAATATCTTTAATTACCAAAACTTCATTTTCAGAATTATACTTACCGTCAATAACTGCAGATTTAACTCTAGGAAGCTCTAATTTAGCCCCAAAATCAAAGATAGCTTTAATTGGTGATATGGGATCATTGTAGCTGAAAATGACCATTGTAGGGCCTTTAAGATCATCAATAGCTTCTTTCAAAGCATTATCTTTATTCTCTTCAATAGCTATCTTTATGAGGGTGTTTTTAGCTACTACAGCGTCAGCTTCTGAGTCTTTTATCTGTTGTCTAAACTTATTAACTTGGTCTGCTGTAAGTCCTAAGTAATCAATAAAAGCAACAGACTTAGCTTTACTAAGCTTTTCTTTTAACTCTTCAACTAATTTTATGTTTTTATCACTAGGCATAATATTTTTTAGTAATGATTCAATAAAAATACTCACCAAAGAGGTGAGTTTATATCGATTAAATTATAAACTTTTCACCTGCGCAAGACTTAATCTCGAAAGAGAACTTGCGGTCTTTGGTACGTTAGTTAGTTTACATTATAAGAATAGGGTGTCAACCCCGAAGTTTTATAAAAATTTGGAAAAGTTTCTAAAAAATCTGTTAACAAATGTAGTAGGGAAGTGCTAAAAAACTCTGTCATGATTTTGTAGGACATCAAATTTACACCGAAAAACAGCTAAATATGACAAAACATTCCTCTGGAACTAACAATAAGACTAGTCACACTTTTGTTACCAAATATTTTTTAGGAAATTGTGTGAGTGATAGGGGTACTGAAATGTTGTTATTGCAGCGTTTGTATATATTTCATGATAGTATCATCTGGCCCACCAGAATTTCTGTTGCCCGTCTGTATCCCAGAACCATTTTCCGTGTCGCATAATTTCATTGGTAAATGGTGCTGGTGTGTAGTTCAAAGTTACACTAGAAAGGTACGGGGTTACGCCCCCATCCGTTGTAGAAAGAATTGCTTTGTATTTTATATACTGATTGAGAGTTGATGTTATATTGCTAGTTGCTGACGGGTTAGTCATGTATGAACTTGTAGATTTAATGTCATCTACCCATACGTTTCTACCCTCTGCCCCGTTTGTGACTCTAAATGTTATGTTGGTAATACCATCCACATGAGTATCTAGGGGAGAGGATACATCAAAGAATTCTCTTTGCCATTTGAATACATCTGCGTTATTGGTAAAACCACTTGAAGGGAAGCTACTACTTGCATTCCAGGAGTGTACCTCTACCTCACCTGCGGCAGTTACAGATTTTACATCTCCTTGAGCAATATATTCTGAATCATTTACAACCTCCTTAACAATTACGGTCTCCCCTTCATAAAGATTATCTCCTTGGTTTGTTGCACCATAAGCTGTCGAATCAATAGTGAAAGTTAGGTCTGTACCACTAGTGATAAGCCCCCCAGTACCCCCACTGTCTAAGGAAGCTCCAAAGTCTATGGTAATTGGATGACTTCTACGGCCTACTTCGTAGGTTTGTCTTATTTGATCGGCCGTTCTAGCCGTGTTTGATATCCGTACTTCGTCAATAATTCCATCAAATTTTCTGGTGAGGCTAGACCAATCTCCTATAATTAAAGCTGAGGCGGTGGTGCCTATACCCCCAGTGTAAGCATTATTGCTAACCATTTGCCCATTCATGTATATTTTTACACGCGACCCATTATATGTTCCTGCTACATGGGTCCATACTCCTAGTTGTGGGGGCATATATGAATAAAACCTTTGTATGGCCCCACCTAAATGTAACTCAAATACGACACCATAGTCACTAGCAGTTGTTGTAGCTAAGGCATACTGTGTAGATGCACCTTTAGATATAACTCTGTTCCAGCTACCAGCGCTATCTAGAGAGGTTGGATTTATCCAAGCCTCTAGTGTTATAGCACTGGTAATATTTAGAAGCGCGTTGTGTGCTACGGTTATGTAATCGTTAGTATTGTCAAAATTTCTTCCTTGCCCAATTTTTCCTACTACAAAATCAGTTCCTGTGGGGGCGCCATGTAATTGATTTCCGCTGCTGTCTTTTATGTATGAGTTATTTCCACCTCTCTCCTCCAGATGCCATAAACCTACAGTGTTACCATCAGGTTGATAATTAACATAAGCAGACTCTCCAATGCTTGTAGAAAGAAATGTTCCCGGTCTATCAGATGCCACCCAAAAGGGAATTTTGGTGACCGAAGATAAGTCCGTAGAATTTATTGTTGTTGAAACTCTATAATCTTTACCCATTCTATATAGTTCTTCAACATTCTCAGCTGATAGTGATGTATTTAATACCATAGGTTCGTCAATAGAGCCAGGAAAATAATAGCCAGGAGTGCTATCTCCAAACCTTCCTATACTCCACCTATCTACAGCAGAGTTGTATGTAATGGAGGCGGTCTCGCTTCCGTAGTATTTACCATCCTGGTAGATCTTTTTGTCTGTGTTACTGCTAAATACTCCTACTATGTGATGCCACTTTCCATCATTAACCTTATCAGTAGTAGATACCCCATACTGAGTGGTGTTTCTTGCCCACAACCTTGCGTACCCGTCAGTATTTAATATTATTGCATACTGTACACTAGTAACATCTTTATCTTGAAGGGAGATAATTGTTCTAAATTCAGGAGATGTATCTGATGTCTTTACCCATGCAGAGAGGGTGAACGGGTACTCGGATACAATCTGGGTATCGGACTCTATATAATCGTTAGTTCCATTGAAGTTTCTAGCCTTTCCACTTATACCGTCCACAACAGCCGTAGCTATGTTTGTTCCATAAAATTCACCATCGTAGTTATTTGAAGTTTCATCGAATACATCAACACCTGCGTTATCTCCGTTAGTT
>JAHIRX010000027.1 GCA_018818485.1 Patescibacteria group bacterium | reverse complement strand
CGTTATTATTTACTCAATGCCTTTATCTGAAATAAAAACCTTAAGTGGTGCATTGGAACTATTTGATGGAATTAGCTTTGATGATAATTCTGCTAAAGAAGCACTTGTCTATGTTTTAGAAGGTGCCCAAAAGAGCGGCGCTTCAGACGTTATTTTTCTTCCTGGTGATGAGTTTACTACGTTAAAATATCGTACGCGGGGGAACTTAATGACCGTGAAAACCTTATCTGTAGAACTATACAATAATCTTTTACGTATCATTAAGAACCTAAGCGATCTTAATCCAAACGAACACCTAAAGGTTCAAAAGGGAAAGGGTACTGTTGAGATAAAAGAGAGTGTTGTTGATATCGGTGTATTGATTACCCCCATTGATGAAGGAGAAAAATGTATTTTGGGTATGTCTGATTCTAAGATAAGAAAATTTGACCTAGAAAACATAGGCTTGGAGAGAGGTGATCTAAAGAAAATAATGAATTTTTGTAAGGAAAAGAATGGGTTAATTCTAATTGCTGGAGAAAGAGACTCTGGAAAAACAACTACAGCATACGCACTCGTAAGATATCTAATATCTTTAGACCGAAGAATTGTTACAGTAGAGAATCCGATTTTTTATACTCTCTTAGATATAGATCAGATAGAAAATAAGGAATATGAAGACACCTTAGAAGGAGTCTTGGAAAAAGACCCAGATATAGTTTTTGTAGATAAGTTAGAAACAAGAGAGGCTGGAGAGTTAGTTTTACGGGCGATAACAAACGGGCTATTAGTAATCTCAACAGTTTCTGTAAAGGGACCCGAGGAGGTTTCTGGTAAATTGAAAGACCTTGGTATGAACGAGTTTTTAATATCGAAGGCTCTTAAGTTAGTAATCTTTCAAAACTTGTTGGGAGTAAAGTGTCCAAGATGTGGGGGCGATGGTTGCAGGGCATGTGATAGGACAGGAGTTACTGGTAGGACAGGATGTTTTACCATCTTAACAGCAGAGGAGTTAACCTGATACAATAGGTATAATAAAACTCGGCCAAACTTATCATTGGTGTTCTTGTTTTGATTATGTTTAAAAGTAGACCAGAAGCAATAATATATCTCAGTAGAAACGGTCTTCAGATGTTATTACCTGAAGATGAGCAGACTTATCAATTACCGTTCACCCCAAAAACCATAGTTAATCTTGAGGTAGTAAGCTCTCAATCTATAACCCAGCAGATTCAAGACTTTATAAATGAAAAACAAATAAAACCACAAAGTGTAATGATAATGCTTTCTAACGATATGCTTTTTTCCAGAAAGATTGCTGCAAGAACATCGGAGGCACGGGGTAATTTAGTTCAAGAGTTTTTAAGCAATATACCTCTTGATCCAAAGCTCGTTGTTCATAAGGTTTTTACATTCAGAGGTTACAGACTTGCTGTTGCGACAAATCAAGATGTTTTCATGTCTGTTAAAAGTGCCCTTGAAGGTTTAAAATGGAAAGTTTTATATGTAGTTCCAGATGTAATCTATATTAGAGGGAGTTTATCTCCACAAAAGATTATGGATGTGCTTGATGACAAAGAGTTGCTTCAACTTGGTAACTTTTTGAATTTGAAGACTCCTAAGAAGATTCCAGGGGAACCAGAAAAAAAGATATCTCTCAAGTATTTAATCCCTGGAGGGATCTTAGCACTTGGATTCTTGGTTTTTGCATTTTTAGTGCTCTTTGGAGTAATTGATTTTAATAAAACAGATATACCGGCTGTTCCTGATTTTAAACAAATAGACTTAGTAGAAGGGGGTTCCGCACCAGCAACAGAAGAAACTTCTGAGACATCTGAAACAGAAGAGGTTACAGAAGAGGTTGCAACTGTCGATGAGGAGTCAACCGCAGTTGATTTAATAAAAGAAGATTTAACAATCCAAATACTTAATGGCACTGGGGTCTCTGGTCTTGCAGGTGTTATTCAAACTGATTTAGAGAATTTTAAGTATTCTAATATCGAAGTAGATAATGCTGATAAGCAAGACTACGAGGAGACTGTGGTGTTTTATATGGAAGGAATAAATAGTAGTATCTTAGGAGAAATAAAAAGTATTTTAGAAAAGAAGTTTAGTTCAGTTAGATCTGAATTAGATGCTTCTGGTACACAAGATTTTGATGTTGTTGTTAGAACGGGTCAATTGAAGGAATAGATTTAGGTTGAGTTTAATTTCCTTACCTCACTACCAAAACTATATACAGTATTCCAAGATTTATTTAATTAAGTATAGTTAGTTACTCTAAATCTTCGATTGTAGATTCACTGTATTCGTCTTCTATATCACCAAGGTTTAGTTCATCAAGATCCTGAAGATCAGAATCAACATCAGCTGTCTCTGTGTCTCCTTCATCAGTATCTTCTTCATCAGTTGTTATCGCAGATTCTTCTGTATCTACTTCAGCAGTATCTTTTTCTTCAGTTTCTGTGACAGTTTCCTGTCTTTCAGATGATGTATCCTCTGGCATTTCAGCTGGTTTACTTAATGCCATATAAACAACTACACCTACTAAAATTACTATTACTGCAAGGATGCCTACTAAAAGGCCGTTACCTTGGGGCTTTGGGGTTACTTGAGATTCATCCATTTTATTCTCCTTCTGGGCTAGGAATTTGATCTCTTAGCTCTAAAATATGTGGTCTTATGGTGTTTTGATAAAACTGTCTAATATCTCTAACATCATCTCGTACCTCTTTTAAGGCATCTCTTGCTTCCTGTAGCGCATCTTTATAGTCATCTGCATCTTCACAAGCTAGGTCTAGTACATCGTTTAATTCTTTTATATAGCTTGAAAAATCATTTGAGTATTTTTGTACTTTATCTTGGAGTTGAACCGCATCTTCCTCGAGTTGTTCTACATCATAGCCCATATTTTTCCAATCCTCGATCTTTAGAGCTAGTCTATCTTTAAGTTTTGTGTACGT
>JAHIRX010000026.1 GCA_018818485.1 Patescibacteria group bacterium | reverse complement strand
AATACACCTTATTCCACAGGACTGGTATTTGAAGGTGTGGGACAATGGGAGGGTAATGAAAAGTAAAATGAATATAAGTAAAGAGAACTTAATAAGAATACTTGTTGTAGGCATAGTACTAACTATAGTTCTGGTGGGTTTCTTACTAAGGAAAAGAAACACCACCAAAACAGAGCCCGGCACCTTCACCACAGTTAAAGACGAAGAAAAAACTGACACTACTGAAACACCAATAGAAAACTTAGAAACACCCTCATACTATGAAGTTTCGGAAGCTCTTGATTTCCTAACAGAATACCCTTGGTACAGAGATTTACCTGTAGAAACAGATATGTATATAATATCTTGGAACTTGGATAGAGAAGAGTTTAGACTCAGACTTAAAATTCCAGAAAATAGCTCGCAAGAAACAATAAACACTTACACCCAAAGCGCCGTAGCAGGATTAAAAGAACTAACTGGAGAGTTATTTGATAAATACACTTACTACATAATGTATCAAGAAAATTAATTGGCTAATCTAATGTCCTGCGGGCCTATTATAAATATCCATAGATCCGCCCCCACTCGTCTGACTAGATGCCGGAAGTCCTATCAATTCCTGAAGAGCACCACCTAAACCCCCAAGAGGATTAAATGAAACTCCAAAAATAGACGCTGCTATACTTAAAATGATATAGACCCCCATTATTATAAAAAAGCCATAAATTGCATAAGTCCATGTCTGTTTTGCTCCTTCAAGACCTCTTGGATCCCCAAGTGCCATACTAGATTTCCATACACCGTACGCGACCATTACCACAAGTACACCTCCTGCTATATATCGGGCCGAACTAATAATATTTGTAAAAACGTCAGCGATACCACTTACACTGTCAACATCTACAGCCCCTACATACATATTAGTTAGAGTGATTGTAAATATAAAAATTAATATAGTTGTAAATAAGTGTTTCATTTTACATCGTTACTTGATCTAAACCTGTTGTCGTTAGAAGAACTCTTTTTGCAGTATAAGCAATAAGTGCCACCAACATACCGATAGCACCCCACGTAAGTGTCGTTTTTGCTTTATCAGTGGCATCCTTATCTCCTTGACTCACTGCAAATTGAATGAAACCAAAGGCAATAGACACAAAAGATAGCCCAAATGCAGCTACAACGAAAAAGTTAGCAAGCATCATAACAGCACCACTAGCACTGCCAGGACCGCCTCCTCCGGGCAATCGATTCATTACACTTTGTAACTCAGTAAACATATTTAATGTAAGACTAACTACTACACTGACACGGCTAATTAATTACCTCCCTCTCCTGGGAGATCGGCACCAGTTACGTTAAGAATTATTGCTCTAATCGTATAAACCGCTAGTAGTCCTATTCCTCCAAGTGCTGAATAAGAAACCCACTTTTGAGCTTGAGCTGTGGCCTCCTTATCACCCTGTGAGGTAATAAATCTAATAAATCCTAAGGCCAAAAACACAACAACTAAACCAAAACCAAGAATAATTAATAGATTTGTAATCCATGTAATCAGATCATTTATCGTAGTAATTCCACTAAATTCAAATATAGGACTAACAGCAGCATAAACTTTTTGTATTATCATTTTGCTTAAATAACACCTCCTTCAAGATTTACTAAACTTATTTACTCAAAAACCTAAACCAAAGAATGTACCAATTATAATGCGTAGTATAGCTGCTGACAACAAGATAAATAGAACTCCAAGGATAGCAGCTGTTAGTTGTTCTTGTCCTTGCTTAACTCTATCTGGGTTACCCTCACTAGTCATAAGCATATATCCAGCAAGTATTACTGCTCCTACACCAATTGTTACACCAGCGTAATAAAGAACTTTTGCAACAGGGGCTACAACATCAGTAAAACTTGTAAAGACGGGTCCTTTGTATCCTTTGTCTGTGGGGGGTGTGTATGGGTTACTATAATCTACAGGAGTTACTGTACCATCAGGATTATCTATAACATCTAATCTCCAGCAGGTCCCTCCAGCACTTCCACAGGAAAATTCATTATGAGGTAACCATCCCTGCCCAACAGGTTTAGATGAAGAGCAGGTACCACCTTCTTGCTCACATTCATTATTAAGTACTACCTTCTCACAGCACAAGCCTGCCCCCCCATAAGATCCTCCAAGGTTTGAGGAACATGTGTATTTCGTTGGAACAGCTTTCCAGTCACCAGTACAACTAGTAGCGCACTTGTAGTTAGCCAGACTTTCAGGACAGGCGGGTGCTGCGTATACCGTACACATGTAACCAAAAAATACTAGTAGGAAAGTTAAACTAGCAGTTAATCTTTTCATATATAAATATTATCACGGGAGTTAGTCACTGTGTTATTAGTCATTACTTTAGTACGGAACTAATTAAAGAGGTGTTT
>JAHIRX010000025.1 GCA_018818485.1 Patescibacteria group bacterium | reverse complement strand
TGAATAATGACACCAAGAAGATGGAGATAAGTAAAACTGATTTATATTATAGTGGTTGTTTAGCATTAATAAGGTTTTAATTATAATATGAAAATAGAACTTAAAAAATTTGGAAATATTCTAACGTCAAGACAGGACGGAAGTGAGGCACTTGCGGCTATAGAGCCGTTGTTGCAAAATATGTCTGAAAATGAAATGTTGGAGCTGAACTTTGAAGGTGTTACCACTTTCACACCTTCCTGGGCTGATGAATTCATCACTAAGCTAATAGATAGATATGGTAGTCGTGTCTATTTTATAAATGACCAAAATCCCTCAGTTGTGGCCACGCTTGAATTACTTAAAAAAATAAGGCTCGAAACCACTCCTATAAGCACTGATTGGTAGTACAAGTTGGTTCTAGACCGACATGTTCAGCCAATGCCAATAGCCTGGAGAAGATGGATACAGGATAGTATTTCAAAGTGGCTCTATACCAATGTGCTTCAACCAAGATTTTTGTTGTTATAGCAGCATAGTCTAGTGTTTAGAAACTGGAAATAACTTTTTTGCTAGTATAATCCCCTTCAAAATATACTCATTAAAATTCTTTCTACTTAGGTAAGGTTCTTTTAAAGCGTTTTGTAGATCTACAATTTGAGGATAGTTATGATTTGTATAGTATCCTTTTGTATCCCACAGCCAGAATTTATTTATACGGGGTTCCAGACCAGTTAAAGCGAAGGCAAATATTTCAGACAACGCCCAAATTTGCTCTCTATCAAGCCCACTATCCTCGTATAATCGTCTATGTATGGTGTAGAAATGTGCAAGCAGAATTTCGTGTGCAGTAATTCTTCTCTGTTTGTCAAAATCCTCCCTCCACCATCTTCCAATTATATTTCCATCCCAGTTGCTTATACCTCTATTAAAATTAGTTATGTTAACAATATACTTATCGTAAAACCAAGGAACGGATATATCAGCTACTGTGTTTGAAAATTCATCAATGACTAAGTCCCAGGATTTCTGGTAACCACTTTTAGCTCTTTCTATATCAACTGAAAAATCTTTAAATATATTAGCAACTATATCTTCCAACTTTTTCTCAGCTTCTTTTAGTTCCCTTCCTACACAACTATTTATTCGTTTTACTAAATCCTTACTCAGACCCATACTTTTTGCTCGATATTCCCAGTCTTTACCCCTCAACATATGTACTGTCATTTTAAAGTCATAATGAGGGTCTATCTTGAATTCAAGTCTCATACATAAATTTTACACTACACCATAAAAACTACCCAAAATACCCATATAACCCATACAAGATGTTATAAATTCGTCCCTTGTATTCAGCCAAGTTTCTTATTTTCTTAGTAACAGACAGTTCTAACTTGGTTTCTAACGTCCAGCCATATATCCTGGAGAGTTACTTACAGGACTATTTCACTATTGATATAATAAAATTGTGAAGTTAATGACAAAAATAAAACTTTATCTGAAATATCTTTTGGGACGCACTAAAAGGGACTCCATTGAATTTAGAGTCAATACAGATATAGATTATTCTGAAGATCCAAACGGTTTTCCTTGGAAACACACTGATATCATAATTAATAACAAATCATTATTTGATAGATTACACGATTACGAAAGTCCTGAAGCACGACGTACAAAAACTAACATTGATTTAGCAGGAAAATATATTGGGGTAGATCCACAATTCCTAGTTAAAATCCTTAAAGGAGAAAGTACAGATAGTCTTTCTGTTTGGCAATGTAGTATTTGTAGATCTTCCTTATGTGCATCCGATCTTGTTTGTAGATACAGAGTTACCCCTTTCATTGTAGAGTTATATGATTTTAGACAGCAATCAAAACCAGTTCCTTTTGATAATCAAGAATTACATAATGAAACAATAGAAAAAAGTAAGTGGAACTATTCTGCGTTTGGGCCTTTTAAGTTTAGAAGGGTGACTTTCTTCAAAGAGCTATCAAAAATAGATATAGGTTTCTGACCGAAGTGCTCAATGATGTGGGACTCTAGCCTGGAGAATGAAATGGTTCTAGACTCTAATGCTCAGCTAAAAATGGAATTAAGGAATGTTGTACCATCCGTCAGGGTAAAAGTTATAAGATACTGAAATAGAATACTCACCTTTTCTACAGTGATTGTGTGGCTTAATTTTTATTTGTTGTGCACTAGTAACATTTGGGAGAAATTCGTGTCCATCATTTGATGTCTTACTAAGTTTCCACGGAAAGTTACCTGTACCATCATCTATGGCTATATCTACCTTGTCTGCATCGTATTGAACCCAGGTTACAAGCATACCTTCTATATCATCTTTAATCTCAGGAATCAATTTGATCCACGTTATTTCTGGTGGAGTTTCCCAATGACATCTTTTATCTTCGTCAAATGTATTTGTTTCAAGTTCTCCATGCATAAAGTGAATAAATAGTGTACCGCGACCTGATCCCAATTCACCACCCGCATCCGCACCCTCAGCTCCAATGGCCAAGTCAATAGTGCCATCGCCATTTAAATCTCCAATAGAAGCTACAGAAACACCATAAACGGCACTATTTAATAATGAGGAGCCGTTTGCAGTACTATCATTTAATTCAACTGTGGAATCTATAGAACCATCCTTGTTCATAAAATGTATGTGAACTGTTCCTCGATCAGTACCCCCGGCATCATCAAGTGGTGCCCCTACGGCTAGATCAGTTACACCATCTCTATCTAAATCACCTATTGAGGCCACAGAAAAGCCATAAATGTCCCCATCATTTAGTGTTGGTCCATTTGCAGTATCGTTGTCTATTTCAACTGTAGAATCTATGGAACCATCAGTGTTCATAAAGTGAATGTGGAGTGCTCCTTGGGAGGTTCCCCCAGCGTCGTCGTCATATGCACCGACAGCTAAATCACTAACCCCATC
>JAHIRX010000024.1 GCA_018818485.1 Patescibacteria group bacterium | reverse complement strand
CTATCTAAGTTTACGTCTGGAATAACGCAAACCTTTAATCCGTTTTGCAGTTCAATAGGTTTAGGAATGTCTATCATTCTTCTTTTTCACTTCTCACTATCTCTTTTTCTTCTTGCCTTTTTAATCTCTTAAACCTAAAGATTAGAAAGACAAAGATTGACGCAATGATTATTCCACCTAGGTTAGCACCAAAGACCTTAAATGAGTTTGAAAGAAGGACCTTGCTTTCTTGTGCAAGTGCAATTCCGCTTACACAAAGTGGTGGTAATAGTGATACTGAAACAGCAACAGCAGGTAGTGCAGAGGGTAGTTTAGGGTCAATTAGAGTATAGGTTGCTCCAATACCGGAAAGGATAGCTACAAATAGATATAAGTGTGAGTAAGTTCCCCTTGCTAATATCGCATTTGTTAAATAAGCACCTGGATGAAGCACAAGACTAGAGATATACGCAAGGAATAAGACAAGTCCTACTGACGTAATTATTCCAAATAAAGATCTCCAAATTGATTTAAAACTTACGGTAACAATAGCAAGTCCAAAAGCAAGAATAGGTCTTAAAAGAGGTGCCATTAACATTCCCCCAATTAGTATAGATTCGCTATCAAGGGTAAGTCCAAACGTAGTAATCAAAGTAGCTATGGCAAGTAGTAAGTAGTAATTAGTCCTAATTGTACTTTCCCTAATAACTGTAGCAACAACGTTCTTCTTTTGTGTCTCCTTCACTATAGTTGTTACGGGCATATATTAATATTACACAAACTGGTTGACATTAAAAACACCTTCTATTACATTTAACTCACCTAAATTATGTATCCGAAATTTAAAGATAAGATTAAATGTTTGGTTTGGCTTCTTCTTTTATTTGTTGTACCTGTTTATTCCTTTGGTGCATCTCTTCAACTAAATAGAATAGGATCCCTAGATTTAGATGGAAATATGTACAGTGAGTGGTGGTATACAGGCTCTAAGCCTACTTTTTACGGTACAGCAGAGGAAAGTTCCACAGTTACTGTGAAAGTAGATGGTACAGAAGCTACAACAAGTGCAGATGGTTCTGGAAATTGGACATACTATCTAGATGAAGATACTGGGGATTATGCAATAGAAATAGTCCAGGGCGCTGAAAGCATATCTTTTACATTACACTTAGGTCAGAGCTTACCTGATGGATCAGTAGAGTCAACGGAATCTACATCTTCTGTCCCAGCAACAGGGTTTGACCAATACATAGCACTAATGCTTGGTGTAGGAGTCATTCTTTTAGCAACATATTTCTATATCTCAGGTGACTCAAACAGAAAAGCAGTATTTGAAACAAGAATTTTAAAAGAAGATTAAATAAAAGGTACAAATACAAATCCTGGGTAAAATTCCTTCTTAAAACAGGTCTGATTTTCCTTTGTTAATTTATATATTCCCTGATCTTTAGGAAAAACCATAATCCCGTTCACCTTCAGTTTCTCTTTCCATTCAGAAGGAACATTTCTAACGCTAGCGGCAACAGTTATTCTATCGAAGAGGGCATCTGCAAGACCCGAGTTAGCATTTTGTTGATATAGTTCTATTCTGTTACTTAGTTTTGGATATTTTTCAATATTTTTCTTCCCAAATTCAAAAACCTCGGGAACTACCTCAATGCCATAAACTTTACCTTTCTCTCCAACAATTTCTGCGAGCATAGCAGTTTGCCAGCACGATCCTGATCCTACATCCAAAATAGTGTGACCTTCTTTAGGTTCTAGTAGCTCTAACATAAAAACTACTGTGTATGGTTGGGAAATAGTCTGTTCTTT
This sequence comes from Patescibacteria group bacterium, assembly GCA_018818485.1. Classification (GTDB taxonomy): domain Bacteria; phylum Patescibacteriota; class WWE3; order UBA101185; family UBA10185; genus JAHIRX01. Next base: position 3,002 of record JAHIRX010000024.1, on the reverse strand, counting down.
AAGTGTGGGAAGCGCGTCATCAAAGTAAGCGCTATCAGAATACTTTTCTGGTACGAAGTCTTTTCTATCGACATGCAACAGAGCTTCTTCAATATTTTTTGATTTCAAAACCCCCACCTTCTTTAGATGTTTAACCAAATCTTTATTAGTCATTAAGTTTTATTTCGCTTAAAATTCTATACCCTTTATCTCTTCTTGTTGTGAGAGGGACGGACTCGTAGAGAGCAATTTTTTCTGCCTTAAAGTTCCACCCCACAGAGCGTTTTTTGATAGGCTCTTTCATATTTTTGTATCTAGCTAAAGTTACATGAGGGATAAATTCTTCAGTACGCTCTTTATACATTAGCGTCTTTTCACTTTTGAAATGCTTTTCTAGCTCATCTTTAACCTCTCGAAGGCAATTATTTGGAGGTCCAAAGGCCCAAACAAAACTCCTCTTACTTTCTACTTCCGGGAGAGATACATTAATTGACTTAAATTTATTAGCAAATATTCCAAGTTTTCTAATTTCACCTCGTTTATTTTCAGTACTAAATGGAGGAATAAGAGTTATATGTAAATCATCTGGATGAAACCAGTCGATTGGTATATCTAAATTATTTTTTTTAAATTGTAGATAGGGATTTTTGAGTTCTATTGCTGGTATACCAATGTATAGTCTCATGCTGTTCTAATTTTTTCGGCAAGTTTTTCTAATTCTTCCGACGAGGTCATTATAGGACTACCATTTAGGATTTCTCTTGGTAATTTCCCATGAGATGGATAGAGTTTAAAGTGAAAGTGAGGTACGTCTATACCCTCAACTGCCAAGAAAACCCTTTCTGTATCTAGAGACCTTTTAATCATCCCAGAAACCTTGTGTGCAACCTTTACAGCCTTAGATAATATTTGAGGGTCTGTGTCAGGAAAATTAGCGGGAAGGTGTTTTTTAGAAATAACTAACGCCATTCCTTTAGAAAGGGGTCTAATATCAAGAAAAGAAATAATATCCTGGTTTTCATATATCTTATGGCAAGGTATTTCCCCCTTTGCAATTTTACAAAATATACAATCTTGCATATTTAAAGTTTACCAAAAACTAAGTACTCGTTAGTATTATCATCTTTAAATTGATCCAGAAGTTTTAAGTTAGCCTTTTCATATTCTTTTATTATCTCTTTGATCTCTGATTTACTGTATTGATGACAAAACCTCTTAGTATCTTTTCTGTTATCCCAACTAACTAAGTAATCTCCAGGTTCCTTTTCAAATTCCCAGAATGATAGAACTAGAAATCCATCTGGATTAATAAAATTTACAAGTTCTAAAAACCATTTATTGCGGAGATTCTCATCTGGAATATGGTGTGTTACTCCAAAACCTACGACTAAGTCATATCTATCTTTAATTTCTTTGAAATCTGAAAAAATATCTAAATTTAAAAATTTTTCATTTCCATATTTCTCTCCAGCCTCATCAAGAAGGTCGTTATTTGTATCCATACCTACATATTCAATATTTGGGTACTTTTTAGATATGAATTGATAAAATCTTCCATTTCCACATCCTAGATCTAAAACACTTTTTATATCAGAAAAATTCTTAATAATTCTAGCCCACCCTTTCCAAGGATACTGTCTTTTTCCACTGAAATCTTTTCCTATCTGTTGGTAAAACTTTTTATTTAAGTTTATTATTTGCTTAATGCGTTTATCGTCCATAAATGAAAATAAAGAGATTCTTACTGAGATTATCTCAAAAATAGCTGCTTTAGAGAATCCAAAGCACGAACAGGTTGCAAGTATTATATCTAAAAGACCCGATATTACAGGCAATCTATTCTCTAAGAAAGATATATTACAGGCATATAGAGAAATAAAAAATGAGATAAATCTAGACTCAGAGTCTGAAAAGAAGTTTTTGCAAAGAGTAAAGATTAGAAAGGTAAGAACTATATCTGGAGTTACACCCGTTACAGTTCTTACAAAACCATATAACTGTCCTGGAAATTGTATCTACTGCCCTTCTGAAGAAGGTTTTCCAAAAAGCTATCTTTCTTCAGAACCTGGTGCGCAAAGAGCACTAGCTAATAAGTTTCACCCATATCTTCAAGTATTTAATAGATTAGTTGCATATAAAAATATTGGACATCCAACAGACAAGGTAGAACTAATTGTTCTTGGAGGTACTTGGTCATACTACACAAAAGAATATCAAAGATGGTTTATTCTAAACTGTTTTAAAGCAATGAACGATTACAACGGTCAGACAGAGCCTATTGATGTAGAGAAATACGAAGATAAAGAAAAAGAAGTTAGTTGGGAAGAGGTATTTAATGAACAAAAAATAAATGAAACTAAACAAAGTAGGTGTGTAGGCATGTCTCTTGAAACAAGACCAGACTATGTATCTAAAGAAGAAGTACAAAGAATGAGAAAGTTAGGAGCTACAAAAGTACAAATTGGAGTACAGAGTTTAAGTAACAAAATACTTAGAATGAATAAGAGAGGTCATACTGTAAGAAAGACAGAAGAAGCATTCAACTTATTAAGAATTGCTGGTTTTAAAATCCAAGCACACTTTATGCCTAATCTTTATGGAAGTAGCCCTAAAAAAGATATTAAAAACTTCAAAAAGTTATTTAATAAAAGGTTTAGACCCGATGAATTAAAGATTTATCCGTGCTCTCTAATAGAAGGAACAGACTTAATGAATTTAAGAAAAAAGAACTTATGGGAACCCTACTCTGAAGAAACTTTATCTTATGTCTTAGAGAACTTACTCATGTTAACTCCAAGGTACTGTCGAATAACAAGAGTGATTAGAGATATATCATCTGATGATATTGTGGAAGGAAATAAAAAGACTAATTTTAGGCAAATTGTTGAGAAAAGTTTAAAAGAAAAGGGCCTTAAACCCAAAGATATTAGATACAGAGAGATACGGGGAGAGGAATTATCTATAGATGAACTAGCCTTAAAGATAACAGCGTATAAAACAAAGGTATCTGAAGAAATATTCTT
>JAHIRX010000023.1 GCA_018818485.1 Patescibacteria group bacterium | reverse complement strand
ATGAAAATTGGATTAAATGGCGAAAGATTATTAATAGAAAATCCAGCTGGTGCAGAAAAATATTCTCATCATATATTCTCTGCCTTGGCTAAAGTTGACACCAAAAACACCTACCTTGTTTATTTCCCAAAACAACCTTCAGAAGAGTACTGGAAATTACTTTCAAGAGGTAATCCTAACTTTTCATACAAAGTAATTAAAAAAACCTTATCCTGGACACAATTTGATCTTGCTTTAGAGCTAATCAGAAATCCTGTAGATATATTCTTTAGTGCAGTACACACTATTCCTATATTTAGACTTCCAAAAACTAAGTTTGTCGGAATGATTCACGGGCTTGAACACACATACTCACATGGTTATAAAAATCCCATTAAAAGATTTTTTCTAGTTGGTCCTGTGGAATATGTAGCAAAGCATTCTGACCACGTAATTGTTCCTTCTCGGGCTACAAAGGATGCTATTGAGAGAAAAGGGTGGAAAAACGACATTACTATAGTACATGAAGGATTTAACGAGATATTTTTCAAAAGATCTGAGAAAGAAACTAATCTAGCTAGAGACAAATACAACATTGGAACCAATCCCTATCTTCTATTCGTATCTACTATTCAACCAAGAAAAAATATTCCAAATATGATTAGAGCATTTTCACAAATTAATCAAAAATATTCAGATTTAAAATTACTTATTGCTGGAAAAAGAGGTTGGGATTTTGATGAATCTTTAGAAGCTACTAAAAAATATGGTATTGAAGACAAAGTAATGTTTTTAGGAAGGGTTCCCGATGAAGATTTACCACCACTATTTTCAGGTGCAAAAGGACATATAAATGTATCTTTCGAAGAAGGTTTTGGGTTACCTCTTTTAGAGGCACTAGCCTGTGAAACACCAAGCGTAGTATCCGATATCCCCCCATACCATGAGGTAGGAGAGGGTTTCCCTATCTATGTAGATCCATACAATATAGAAAATATTAAAGATGGGATAGACGTACTACTGGAGAGAGAATCTGACGGAAAAAAACTCAGGGAGAGGGTTGAATTGTTTAGTTGGACTGAGTCTGCAAGAAAAACAATCTCAGTTTTTGAGAGCGTTATTAAAAACCTCTAATGTAACCTCAGCCGTGTGATTCCAGTTATATACCTTTGCTCTTTCGTAACCTTTTTTAATTAATTCTTCTCGTAAACTGCTATTCACCAGTATCTCATTCATCTTTTCTGCCATATCAGAAACGCTGTATGGATCAAAGTATAGTACTGAGTCTGCATATACTTCTTTATGACAAGGTATGTCTGAAATTACGCAAGGAAGCCCATAATATTGGGCCTCAAGCGGTGTTAAACTAAAACCTTCTTTTAGTGCAGGAAACACGTACGCTAAAGCTTCTTTTCTCAAAGCTACGGTGTCTTCATCTGGGATGAAACCTTTCATCCCAGGCATTGAAATCTTATCTTCCATACCCGTTTCTCTTATCTTTTCAAATATTCTTTGAGAAAACTTATCTTTCTTACCAACTAAAACTAAGTATCCGTTAAAACCATACTTTTCTATAAGCATTTTAAATGCCTCCAACATTCGAGGAACATTTTTATGCTCATACATACTACTTAGATACAAAAGATAGGGCTTTTTGATATTGTATTTTTCTAAAACCGGTTTTGGGTCTATCTCCTTCACATTCATAAGATCAGGATCAATTCCTTCGGTTGCTATGACAAATTTCTCCTCAGGAATATGCTTATATACAGATTTAAAATCTTTAACTACTTCTTTTGAAGGCACAATAACTCTAAAAGATCTAGCAACAGCCCATCTAAATACCCATTTATATACAAATTTTTTAAACCTAAAGTAGGGTTTCCATAAAGTAGTACCCTCTTCAGTACTAAATGTGTGCATAATCATATCGGGAATAGCAGTCACAATCTTTTTGGGGTACAAAACTGGAATATTGAAGTGAGGAACATAATAAAGATCTAGATTCTGTCTTAACACTTTCCATAGAAATCTGGTCTGTTCATCCCATGAGTACCACATATGTTCAGATAATACTTTTGAAAAGTTAGGGTTCTCAGGAATATACTCATTAAAGCCGTCTGTTCTTAGAAAAACAATGTATTCGTTTTCTTTATCAACTTTCTCTAAGTGTTTAACAATATTTTTAGTGTACCTACCCGGCCCTGCTTTTCCATAAAACCTAGCATCAATTCCTATTTTCATACTTGTATTTTATCAGAGAAAACAATAAAGCTGCTTGTTCTACTAGCATTTCTTTTGTGATTTATATGCAGTTTTTATTAATGGACTAACAGAGGACTCGATGTTCTAAATGATATAATTAAAAAACTATGGCAAATAAAATCTCAGTTATTATAGTCAACTACTGTACAAAGGGGTTAATCCAAAAATGTGTTGATAATCTTCTTGAGAATTATAGTGATATAGAAGTACTTTTTATAGATAATGACTCGCCCGACGGCTCCGCTGATGAAGTAGAAAGACTATATTCTAAAAACCCCCGTGTTACATTGATCGAGTGCCCTAACAATGGACAACCTTACGCATATAACAAAGCTTTAGATATTGCAAAGGGTAAATATATACTATATTTAGGAACAGACGCTTTTCCAACAAAAGAATCTCTAATAGAAATGACAAAATATTTGGACGAAAATCCTAAAGTAGGTGGAGTTTCTCCTCATCTTTATCTTAGAGAT
>JAHIRX010000022.1 GCA_018818485.1 Patescibacteria group bacterium | reverse complement strand
TTGGTTGCTTTAAAATATGAGTCAGCTGTAACAAGACCCCAATTATGGTTAAACATAAGCTCTTAAGTCCCCCGACTCAAGAACTTTTTGTACTCTTCAGAAGCCAAATTCTGTGCTTCTTTAAATGTTCTATGTACTGGTTTGTTTTTATCAAGTATCTTTTTTAAAGACAGGTAAAAGGACTCTTTGCTGTCACTTTCTAATACGTTTTTTATCTCCTCCTCGTCAGCGAAGGGGTACTTATACTTTAAAAATTCCTCTACTTTGAGCTCCTTATCAGAAACAAATCCTTTGATGATTTCCTCTGGAGTATTCTCTGAATTCAATAACTCTGATACATCTTTTATAACCTTATAATATTCTTCATATACATCAACTTTACCTTTAACATATACTTCCCAATCTTCTGACAATCTCTCTTCTAGTTCTTCTGGGATAATATTCTCGCTAGCAATTAAATATGTTTTTAGAAGTTTAATATCTATCCCCCACTTTACTTCATTAGATGCAGGCTTTCCTTTTTCATCATAATTATTGGTAAGAAAAGCATTTATCTTTTCACATATCGCCTCTCTTGGATTTTGTACAAAAAAAGTCTCATTTCCTAAAGTAACCTCTCTCCAAGGGAAATACTCTAACTCATCTCTCTCCATAATATCTAAGGTTGCATCATACCCTTCAAGTTCTCCTCTTTGTTTACTAACAGCTTCACTATCCCACCCAAAGTCTTCTAACATTACCTTTCTCGTCTTTCCTGGTAAGAAAGCTACATCAACGTCATTTTTTCCTCCAGAAACTCTTTGTTCAAGTATTGCTAAATCTCCCACCTTTTCATCCAAATCTTTAAGCTCATTTAATAATGGGTACATTCCCATGCTACCAATATATGCAAACTTCTCATCCGTATGTTTTTTGATGTTACGTGTTGAGGTCTCTATTCTTTCAAAATTCTTATCTAACCTTTTACCTTCAATTGCCTCTACATCAAAATGTATAGAGGAGATTCTTTCAGGTAAAACCTCATTAGATAGCTGTTCAATATTATAGGCATCTAAAGTTTTATCACTCACAATACTATTTTAGACACATTACTCTAATCTTACTAGGGCCCCCTCAACTAAAACTTTGGAAAGCCCAATCAAGCTATCAACAATTACTGTATAAGAGTGTTCAAAATTTTTATCCGTAGGGTCACCAATTAGAAAAATATTGAACGATTCAGAGAGCTAGATTAACACTATTCTCCAACATAAAGCACATCGACCGAAAGCCCCCCACCCTCTTCTAATAAATCTAACTTTTAGTTAAGAGCTTCATTTACTAGGATAAACATCCATAAGCTGGGTTAATGATGCTATAATTTGGTTCAGTTTGGGACCTGTCAGCCACCCCATTACCCCATAGTTTGACTATCTGACATATTTATTATATAATTCCAAGCTAGAAATAATAATATCCATATTCAGAATAAATTAAGGAGAATAAAAAATGTGTACAAAGAAGAAAAAGGGGTCTGGGTATTACAATATAGATGCCCTATCAATGCCGAAGGGTTATAGAACCCGCACCCTTCCAGCATTTACCGATGGTCCTGTAAAAATGGTGATGAAAAACTCCGACACTGTTATGATTCAGTGCAAAAAGATAGAAAAACCAAAGGCTTGGGGTTTGATTCCTATTTGGACTAGCATAGGTGAATTTGCGCCTTCTTATATGGGGCTAACTCTATATCCGGCGGCAGTAATCTATAAAAAATACAAGAGCCACCTTAGGGCCATACAAGAAGCTTTTAAGGGAACACCCTTTAAAGTTTTATTGGAGGGTAGCAGTAGAAAATGAAATAATGAAGTACTATCCACAGGTTCACAGCGTACCATGATAAGAAATTATCAAAAACGCTGTTTTTTATTCCCCCAAAAACCACTTTCTCATATTCCTGGTAATCAACCTCAGTTAGAAGCCTTGTTTACTGGGTAGAAAATCTCCATAAGCTCATTCATTGATGATATAATTTGGTTCAGTTTGGGACCCGTCAGCCACCCCATTACCCCATAGTCGATAATTACTAGGTGATTCAGTAAGTCAGGTTAATATTATCCTCCAACCTAAAGCACATCGGACATAAGCCCCCTCCCCTACTTTCATTGTAAGGACCTAACTCTTTAGTTGACAGTAACTATTATGATTGTTAGAATACTCTTCCCAAGAAAAGATGTTTCTTGACGAAGGAGAGCTATTTAGCTCTCTATTTTTAAACATAGAAAGAAAGGAGTTTGATATGAGGGAGATTTTACTGATAGTTGTGTTTGCTGTGGCATGGTATCGAATTGGAAATATATGGGCAGCTGCTGGTATTGCTTTGGCAGTGTGGTTTTGCTATTTTGTGATTTGTGCTTCTCTAACTATAAATACTAGAGATATAAATCACTGGAAAGATGTACCCCCAGCCGAGCCACATGATGGGAATGAGGGGTGGTGAATTCTAACTCGACTAGAAGAAAGGAAGTACTAAACAACCTGTTATCTAATTATAGATAGGAGGTTGTTTTCTTTTCTACACACAAACCTTTAATAATAAACTTCGGATAAAGTTCTATTTACTGGATAAATCTCCATAAGCTGAGTTAATGATGATATAATTTGGTTCAGTTTGGGGCCCGTCAGCCACCCCATTTACTTTACCTAAAATATTTCCAGATATCACAGTCTTGAGAGTTCGAAATATACAGTGGTTACTACATAAAATTTACGATACTGTGTACCCATATCCACCTGTTACAGGAATTATACTTCCGTTAAAGTCACCAGAAGTTTTTAATAGAAAACTTACAAGCTCTGCTAAAGAGTTACCTTCTATAAACTTACCTGTAGGGGGTAAATTACCCCAATCAGGAGTTTCGCAGTCTTCTGGTTCACATAATAACCTTTCTTTTACTTGTTGGTATACTCGCTTCATCCCAGGTGGTGTATTGTACGGAGCTATTCCCGAGACAGATATCCCATACTCAGGGAGTTCTTGGGAAAGAAGCTGTAAGATTGAATGTAAAGTAGCTTTGCTTACAGAGTACAATGGTATATCATGCGAGGGTTTTCCTAGTCCTACATCTGAGCCCACCACAACAATATTTGCACCCTTTTCAAGATGCTTATAGGATTCTTGGATTGTACGAAATACACCCCAGGCATTCACATCCATAATTAAATCCCATTCCTCTCTTGTCACATCAAGCATTTTACCTAAGTGGGATACCCCTGCCATTATTACTAGGTGGTCAATATTCCCGAATTTACTTTGAGCTTCTTTAACTTGTCTAGTTAAATCGGATTCCTTAGTAATATCAGCCTCTATGATGTGAAAATCACCAAAACCATTTTCTTTAATAGTATTCTCAAACAATCCCTTGGCTTCGTCTGTTAACTTACCAATAACGGGAGAAGTAATCGACACTTTGGCGCCCTCTAATAGTAGTTTTACTACAGTTGGCTTTCCAATGCCCCCGCAACCCCCTATAAAGAGAACATGTTTATCCTTTAATGCTTCTTGTTTCATACCTTAATTATACACATACTTCAGTTCTAAACTCCTTCATCACACGACCCGTTTTAAGGTTATAACAATGCGTCCCCAAGACGGTTTTTACCTCCCCTAGATAAACCAATTTTATTCAGAAGCTCTTCTTTTACTGGATAAATCTCCATAAGCTGGGTTATTGATGATATAATTTGGTTTAGTTTGGGACCCGTCAGCCACCCCATATCTTATAGTGTTCTTATACTACTCTTTCTGTTATAATCTACTTAATTTAATAAACTTAGATAAAAAAGGAGGTCGTACGGGATGGGTAGTTTAATAGTGTGTATGGGCGTAGCCTGTATATTAGTGAACTTTTTAAACGCCGCTTTAGAAGCTTTTGATGACTTGGGATGGTGGTACGAAAACAACCGTGATACCGGATTCGTAAAATCTTACATACATTTATTTAGATACAATGTCACTTACACTATCAAAAACGACAACTTGTTAGGTGGCATATACATTATCTTATTAGGATTTCTGGTATCTTTGGTCTCAATATAACTAGAAAAGACGTTGCAAAATATAGAAATGTTAGTTTCTATCTTTGTGACGTTTTTTATTTTCCCTAGATAAGTTTAAACTAAATTTTGGCAAGATACTTTGTCTACTGGATAAATCTCCATAAGCTTACTCAATGATGATATAATTTGGTTCAGTTTGGGGCCCGTCAGCCACCCCAGTTTAGAATTTCCGCTTTTTGCTCTGGAGAACTCTTATATCCTTTAATTTCAAGGATCTAAAAAACCTTAATGTATGATTCGATTCTGAGGCCTTTAAAACTATACCTCGGACTTCTACTGAATCTCTAGGTGCTTTTGGGGAATCGGTTGCGATAAAGAACATCGTATAATTAATTCGCAGAGTTATTACTGTATTAAAAATTTCCTTAAGCTCCTCTCCCACCTCCTTGTTAGAAACGTCATTCGCTAATTTATTTACGAACAACACACCCGTAGGGGCTAGATGGCTGCGGACTTTGTGGAAGAAAGAGGAAGATTGGCAGTTCTTTTCATATATATCTTCCTTAAAGGAATCTATTATCATTAGACTGTAAGTATCAGAAACGGTATCTAGGAATAGACAGGCGTCTTCATTTATCGTCTTTAGGTTTGCATCGTTTAAATCAAAATATCTTTTTCCAAGATCAATTATTAACGGGTCTATTTCAACAGCTGTTATACTTTTAACTTTATAATATTTGTTATAAGATTTTACTTGAGATCCGCCCCCTAGACCTAAGATTAAAAGAGAACTAAGATTTCCTTCAAAATTTCCCGAAAACCATGGGGCTACTAAGTACCAATCAAGGTGAGTTCCATGAGGATCGATATCAGCATTAACAGTTGTTTGTAAATAATTATTTTTACCCGTATACAAATTCACACGGTTGCCTTTTTTTGTAACCCTAACAGAAGAGTAAAACCCCTTACCTTCAAACAAAGTCTGCTCAGTATAAAGAAACCAAAGAAACTGTCTTAGTTTTTTGCTCAACGATTTCATTTATTTATTGAGTATACTACCTATGTGGAAGACTACAGACAATCTGAAGAATACTGTCGATATTATTCCAAAAAAGGTTGGACGGAAAAGAGAGTAGGATCTACTAGAGTTCTGATCAAAAAAATCCTCTGGCTGGGTTCGCTAATTAAAATCCAACGCTGTTCTGCTAATACCCCTTTAGTTGAACTAGAAAAGCTTGCGAAGAAAAACAGGGCCTTGCTGATAGTCATGGAATTTGACGTTACGACCGGGGATGCGTGTTATGCCGAATTAGAAGAATCACTAAGTTTGTGTGGATATAAAGATTTAAATTTATTTTTTAGTCCTACAAAAACCACCTATATCGATTTAACTAAAAGTGAAGAAATCATATTATCTAGCTTTGACCAAGACATTCGCAAAAGTTTAAGAAGAAACCTTAAAAAAAATATATCCTTTCGATTGGTCAGTCACATAGAAGAGTTTTATTCTCTTCTTTATGAAGCCGGTCACCGCCGAAACTATTTCGTTCAGAACTTACACGATTGGAAAGACAAGTGGGGATCTTTTGGCAATCAGGTACAAGTCCTTCTGGCTTATTTAGACGAAAAGCTTCTTGGCGGTAACATGTTTATAATAAATCCTCCCATAGCTTGTGGGTTATTTCTTCCAACTACAGAGTATGGTAGATGTAATCGAATAGCCGCTACCCTAGTCTGGGAAGGGTTAAAACTAGCCAAGAAGAGTGGTTGCACCCTATTTGACTTAGACGGAATTTCTGATGAACGTTATAAGCCAAAAAAAAACTGGCGGGGTATAACTACCTTTAAAAGGAAGTTTAGAGGTCGCGAAGTGGAGTTTATGCACCCTAAGGTAAAAATTTACTCTCGGTATCTTAAACCATTGGAACGGCTTGGACTATTTTGGATGTTTTTTGATGATAGTTGGGGTGGTTAAAATCTGAAAATTCCTTTATCACATTTAAAAAGCGTTAATAATTCTTCAATAATCCGGTTCAAGTTAGCAGTTATCAACCACCCCATTATCCTATAGTTGATAAATGCTTCTATTTAATATATAATCCCAAACTAGAAATAATAAAAAATGAAAGGATGTAAAAATGATAGAAGGACGGGAAGAGCTTTTAATACTTGTCAATAATGTGCTCTGGGCATTACTAGTACTGGCCGACTTGTTGGTTATTGCTTTTGGAAAGCGACGCTGGCCAGAGTTATTAAGTACTACCATTGCGTTTCTTGCTATTTCTGCAATACTTGTTCGGATTACACTAGTTGAAACATCATCAGACCTGTTTTTCCTGCTCTTTTTGATGGTAGTGCACTTTCTCGGCAATATAGCGCGCCTATCAGAAAGTGAGAACAGCTCAAGAAAACCAGAAAACTAGGATAATTAGGATAATAAAGAAAAGAAGGGAAGCTTCCCAGAGCCTTCCCTTTATTTTCATTCCCCTAGATAAACTAATTTTTTAGTAAGAAACTCTGTTTACTGGGTAGAAAATCTCCATAAGCTGAGTTAATGATGATATAATTTGGTTCAGTTTGGGACCCGTCAGCTACAACAAAAAGAAAGAAAAATTATGACTAAACAACTGTCAACACAACCATATAAAGGATCCAGAGACTTTTATCCTGAGAATATGAATCTTCAAAACTTCATATTCAATACTTGGAAAAAGGTCTGTGATAGGTATGGTTACGAACAATATGATGGCCCATTTATTGAGAATT
>JAHIRX010000021.1 GCA_018818485.1 Patescibacteria group bacterium | reverse complement strand
CAAACCAAACATTTAATCTTATCTTTAAATTTCGGATACATAATTTAGGTGAGTTAAATGTAATAGAAGGTGTTTTTAATGTCAATCAGTTTGTGTAATATTAATATATGCCCGTAACAACTATAGTAAAGGAGACACAAAAGAAAAACGTTGTTGCTACAGTTATTAGGGAAAGTACAATAAGAACTAATTACTACCTACTACTTGCCCTAGCTACTTTGATTACTACGTTTGGACTAACTCTTGATAGCGAATCTATACTAATTGGGGGAATGTTAATGGCACCCCTTTTAAGACCTATTCTTGCTTTTGGACTTGCTGTTGTTACCATAAGTTTTAAATCAATTTGGAGATCTTTATTTGGAATCTTTACTTCAATAGGACTTGTTCTTCTTCTTGCCTATATTTCAAGTCTTATACTTCACCCTGGAGCTTACTTAACAAATGCAATACTGGAAAGAGGAACATACTCTCATTTATATTTACTTGTAGCTATCCTTTCTGGAATAGGTGCTACCTATACATTAGTTGATCCAAAGCTACCGTCAGCACTACCTGCAGTTGCTGTTTCAGTATCGTTACTTCCACCACTTTGCGTTAGTGGAATTGCCCTAGCACAAGATAGTAAAGTTCTTCTTTCAAACTCTTTAAAAGTCTTTAGTGCAAACCTAGGTGGGATTATCATTGCCTCAATCTTTGTATTTCTGATCTTTAGATTCAAAAGACTAAAGAGGCATGAAGAAAAAGAGATAGTGAAAAGTGAAAAACAAGAATGATAGATATTCCTAAACCTATTGAACTGCAAAACGGGTTAAGGGTTTGCGTTATTCCAGGCGTAAACTTAGATAGTTTAACTATTCATCTACGTGGCCTGGTTGGAAGTAATCTGGAACAAGGCACAGAGATAGGTTCAGCCCACTTAGTAGAACACTTATTGGTAGATAATCCTCAGAAAAACAAAATTAAATCCTTTGGAGGAAAAATTGTGGGCGTAACTAGCCGAGATGATGTACTTTTCATGGTCAAAATTCTAAAACAAGATATTGCAGATGGACTAGATTTCCTATCAGAAATATTAAAACCCAGAATTTTTACAAAACAAGAGCTTCAAACACAAAAAGGAATAGCCATCCAAGAAGTAAAAAGGTCTTTAAGTACTCCTGAGAAAGCTATAACAAGGCTAAGTAGAAAAATAATCTATCCAAATCAAAGAATGGCAAAATTAAATACAGGGAGTGTGGAGGATATAAAACGGTTAAATTTAAAAGCTGTACAAGACTTTCATGATAGGCTTTATGTTCCAAATAATTTTGTGCTAGTGATAAGCGGAGAAGTAGATGAAGAGATAGCTACAAAATACGCTGATAAATTCTTTGGAGGTTTTATTAAGGGAAAGGATACCTCAGCACCAAAAATAATTAAAGATACCCGCCTTAAAATTCAGTGCATTAATGAGTCCTCTCTAACTAAGGCTTTTGTAAAGGTCTCATACTACTCATTTCCTATAAAAGACGAAAGATCATACCCTGCACTAATACTCTCTACACTAATAAATAACTACTTAGAAAACTTTATTAAAAGTACTCTTGGACTAGCTTATAAAGTATCGTGTGAAAACTTTCCATCGGGAAGTTACGGACTATTATCATTTTATTTTTCATCAGAGGAAAAAAATGTTGGAGATATTATTAAACACATTAATAAAATATCAGAAAATATTGATAACATAATTAGCGTTAGAGCCGTAGCAACAGTAAAAACACCAATTATTACATCTAAAATATTTGATTTTGAGAAAGTATCTCTTCGAGCAGACTATTACTCCACATTACTTTTACACGGCACAAAGAAACAAAACCATTTATATGAAATTGACAGCATAAAAAAAATTAAAGCAGTAGAGGTTAGAAAACTTGCTTATGAAATACTAAAACAAAATCCTAAAATCACGGTAATGTCCCGAGATTTAAAGGAAGAAGATATTAAAAGTTACTTACAAGAGTAGACACGAACAACATCAACATAGGTACCATAAGATTTTTCAACTGATGAACATCTCGTCTCAATAAACTCGTTTCTATCCATATACAAACTTCTTACAATGTAATCTGTGTCTTCATTAAACTGTCCCTGCAGGTTTCCTTTGTAATAATAAGAGAAGGACTCTATGTTGTCAGGAACATACACATTTTTACCTCTTCCTTTCTCGTTAAGGTAAGTTGCTGCTTGTGAGAAGTACTCTCCACTATTATCATAGAGACCGAGTTTTAAAGCTTGTTTTGTACCACCAAATATTGGGGAGTAATAAGCAGAATAAACAGGGTAACAAGTGAGTGCTACATAAGCTAAAAAAACTAAAGGAATAATATACACGATCTTTGGAAATCTTGTACTAGCAATCAAAAGAAGGATGAGTGGAATAAAACTAATTATGTATCTATCAATCTTTTGACTAGCTAAAGTTAGAAATACATAGTAGAAAAATATAGAGAACAAAAGAATATGAATATTAAAATCCTTGCTATTTCTTAACTTCCACAAAGCTACAATAAATAATATAAACGTGATAGGAGATAACCTAAAAGCAAGAATTATCACATAATAGAAAGACACTAATAATGGGAAGATTAGATCCGTCCTAACATCCTCAGATACCGCCCCTAAAAGAGAACCGAGAATCTTTTGAACAACCTGAATGGACTCTACCCACATAGCAGGAAAGAGAATATAGAAAGTTATCACAGAAATTAAAGAAAAAATCCCAAGTTCTTTCCATTTCTTATCTTTTATAAATACAAACAATAAAATAGGAAGAAGAATCAAGGCTGAGGTCTTTGTTAATACTGCT
>JAHIRX010000020.1 GCA_018818485.1 Patescibacteria group bacterium | reverse complement strand
CAACTACATCAGGGATTAAACACTCCTTATAGTCAGTAAGAAACATAACGATAAAAAAGCTAAAAACAATAATATAGAAAATTAGACCAAATACGCTTGCAAAGTCTGTATACTTTAAGATTCCAGAAAGATGTGCGACACCTATAAAAGAAAAACCAGTTAAAGCTTCTGACAAAGGGTACAAAAATGTAAGTCTTTTCTTGCAATAACTACATTTTCCTCTCTGAAAAAGATAAGAGAGTAGGGGAATAAGATTTTTAGGTCTTAGCTTCTTTTTACAGAAATCGCACTTTGATCTTCCAAATAAAATACTTTCTTTTTTAGGAAGCCTGTCAGAAATAACGTTTAGGAACGATCCAAAAAAAGTACCTAGTATAAAAAGTATTAAATAATAAACAGATATTATTTCCATTAATAAATTGTACAGGTAAGAAATCTAATTGAGCAACAACTCTTTTCCAGCATTAATTATTTCGTCTACATCAAGCCACTTTTTTGACATATACAAATCCCTAAGTGGTTTCTCATCGGAAAAACCTTCATTGTTAATATCAGTAAAAAGGGTCAAACTTTCCCTAAGTATGTTTGCCTTTTCTTCACCTAATTCTTCTTCCAAATCAGAATAATAGTGGTGGAACATAAAATGATTCAGTTCGTGGTTTGCTGTACTAAGTTGGCCCTCAGTAAGGTTTCTTCTTATAAAAAACCATCTTTCATCAAAATTGTAGGGACAGACTACATTTGTGGTCAGGTAGGCAGTAACTTCTTTAAATGGAAAAGGTTTATCGTAAAATCTTTCCAAGCAATAAATTACTTGATCTCCTGAGGCTTCCCAAGCGTCTCGAAATTCCTGCATGATTTCTTCGAAATTTTCTTCCTCTTTTTTATACTGATCTTTAAGGTAACTTTTCAACCTCTCTAACTTCATTTCTTTCGGAATACTTAGTCTTACAATCTCGCAAACATCTGTAGGAAGAAATTCCAATAGGTGATCTACATCGTCATCCTCCCCATAACTAGGAGCAGACGCATCAATTAAAGTGTAGTCATAACACCATAAATCTTTATCCAAAGAGTATTCAACATTTAGTTTAACTTTCATGGGAAAAGTATAACAAACACAACACAAAAAATACTCTCTCTAATTTATTTAGAAGGTCGAGAGGGCCCCGCAAAGCGGGACCCCGTTTCATTCGTAGGGTTATGGTTAACTACCTGAGGTAATAATTCCTAACGAGGTCCCAACTTCATATGCACCTACACTATCTCCACCATCAAGACTCATCTTGGCGGTGTTGTCTGCATGCTCTAAGACTGCATTAATTTCATAATCTGTAAGTGTGGATTGGAATGTATACAAATTTGTTGTATTAAGTGGGTCAAGCGGTAATGCTGGTATAAATTTTGATAGACCAGTCTTACCAACCGGAACAGTGAAAGTCACCCAACCAGTACCATCAACATCTTGTGCTCCAGCTCCCATACCAGAAGATAGTGGACCTGCAACAGCTAAGGTTATTTCTCCGTCTGCTAAAGATAAGTTAATAGCCTTAACTAATGTATCCATATCCTGAAGTCTTTTTGAATCTCGACTCTTTTGAATTAAAGCTTGAGGGTTAATAGCAATCAATACTGCACCAGCTAGTACAGCAACAATAGCAATAACTACCAAAAGCTCAACTAGTGTAAAACCTTTTTGCTTATTCATGTTAAATTGTTCTTTCACCCCCTTTCAGGTTACTAATTATATTATTAGATCGCCGAAGTAATTTTGTAAATAGGTGTGATAATTGAAATTATCAAGAATCCAACCATTGCACCCAACATTACTAGTATAATTGGTTCCAAAGCAGCAGACAAACCTTTCACTAAATGATCAACTTCTCCTTCATAGTATATAGCAACTCTTTCCAAAACCTCATCCATCTTTCCGGTCTCTTCACCAACGTTACACATCTGTGCAAGTATCGGAGGAAAAATAGATGTGGTTCTAAAGTATTCAGAAAGAGCACTTCCTTTTTCAACAGAATCCGCAGAATCTAGTACTGCTTTTCTAAAGGTTTGATTACTCATAACAGTACTAACGATATGCAGCGCCTCAACGATTGGTACGGCGGAGTTAATAAGCAAAGAAAGGGTTCTACTAAAGCTAGCGTAATCTTTTTGTTTAACTATTTTTCCAAATACGGGGAGTCTGGAGACAATTTCCGACATCATTTCTTTTCCCTTTGCTGATTTTACATACGACCTAATAACAAGTACTAATCCCGCACCAACTATTAAAAATATATAGATATATTTGACCATAAATGTTGAGAAATTAATCATAAACTGAGTTGTGAGGGGTAGGGCAACATCTAAGTTTTCGTACATCTCGGCTAATTTTGGAATAACAAAGATCATAAGTATTATAAAAACTCCAATCATAGCCATAAAAACAATAGTTGGATAAATCATTGCTGATTTGAACTTACTATCAAGCTCTCTTGTTGCCTCCATATTATCTGCAAGTCTTTTTAGAATAGTGTCTAGCTTTCCAGAAGACTCTCCAGCACGCACTAATGACTGGTATGTATTTGGAAACACCTCTGGATATAAGGAGAGTGCCATTGAAAGTGAGGCCCCTCCCTCAACAGATCTTAGTATTTCTAGAACTATTCCTCTAAACCTCTCATTGGAAGACTGATTCGATAACACTTCCAAAGCCCTCGAGATAGGAAGCCCCGCCGAAATCATAGTTGAGAGCTGTCTTGTAAAGGTAACTACCTCATTTTGAGGTACTCCCCTAAATATACGCAGTTGATCCAGTATATTTTCTTTCTTTTCTTGGATATCGATAACAACAAGTCTTTGACCTTTTAGTAAGCCAACTGCTATTTCTTTGGATCTCGCATCGACACTTCCTGCAATAGTTTTTCCTGTGATATTTTTTGCTGTATAGGTAAAGATAGACATAAGCTAAGACTTATCAATAAGCCTTTTTAGCTCATTAGGTCTTTCTGTAAATTTAATAGCATCTTCGAAAGCTATCTTTCCTTCTTTTACTAATTCGGCCATGCTCTTTTCTAGACTTATCATACCTAGTTGAGCAGAAGTACTAATTACGTTATCTATCATGTGAGCTTTGCCTTCTCGAATAAGATTAGAGATAGCGTCTGTTCCTACCATTATTTCAAAGGCAGGAACAACACCGTGCTCCTGACTTGGAATTAGTCTTTCGGAAATAATTACCTCTATAACTTGAGCGAGTTGTGCTCCTATCTCGCTTTGTTTTTCAGCAGAAAAAGAAGAGATCATTCTATCTATAGTTTGTGCTGCAGAGTTAGTGTGCAGAGTAGTAAATACAAGGTGTCCTGTTTCTGCAATCTGAAGAACTGTTTTTATAGTCTCTGCATCTCTTACCTCACCGACAAACACAATGTTAGGATCTTGTCTTAGTACAGATTTCAGTGCTACTTCCCAAGAATGGGTATCAAGATACATCTCTCTTTGCTCAACTAAAGATTTTTTATCTGAAAATATATATTCTATTGGATCTTCAATGGTAATAATGTGTTCTGCTCTTGTCTGATTGATTTTATCTAACATTGCAGCAATGGTTGTAGATTTTCCATGCCCCGCAGGACCAACAACTAAAATTAAACCCTGTTTTATATTACAAAGATTTAGAAGCCCTTCAGGAAGATTAAGAGCTTCAAAACTAGGTATTTCAATAGGAATATATCTAAAAGCAATAGCCGGGTAACCTTTTTGGAAATATGCATTGACCCTAAATCTAGCTTTTTGCCCAAGAGCGATACTAAAGTCAAGCTCTTTATTCACATCAAGTATCTCTCTTTGTTTGGTATCCAAAATCTGAGATAGAATATATTCGATATCATCTGTAGATAGAACCTCGTAACCTTCTAACTGCCCAAGTACAGTATTTATTCTTACATGCGGTTCTGCTCCTACAGATAGGTGAAGGTCAGAAGCCTTTAAGTCTATTACCTTTTCTAAAAGTTGTGTTGCGTTAAGTTTTGGCATAATTATTTGTAATTACTTCGTAACTCTCATTACCTCCTCAAGTGTAGTTGAACCCTCTAAAGCCCTAAGATAACCCTCTTGAATTAGTGTAGTCATTCCTTCTTCAATAGCAATTTGTTGCACTTTACTTGCGGGAGACCTATCTAAAGTAACTTGGGATATATGTTCTGACATAGTTAGTAATTCAAATATTCCAACTCTCCCTTTATACCCGCCCTCACATCTGCTACAACTCCTACCCCTATATAAAATAAGTTTTTTCTTTGCCACAAACGTTTTTACAATCTTTGCAGTCTCAGTATCTTTAAGCATTAAAATCTTATTTTGTGAAAGATCCTCAAGTGTTTTTCTTAAACCTGTTTCAATCTCCTTTGGAGGTTCGTATTCTTCTTTACACTCAGGACAAATCTTTCTAACAAGCCTTTGGGCAACAACAGCATTTAAAGTAGATGCTAAAAAGAAATCCTCGACTCCCATATCCAAAAGTCTTGGAACTGCTCCTGCAGCAGAGTTTGTGTGAAGTGTTGAAAGAACTAAGTGACCAGTAAGTGCTGCATGAACCGCGAGTTCAGCAGTTTCTCCATCTCTAATTTCTCCTACCATTATAATATTAGGATCCTGTCTCAAGAAAGATCTTAGACCTACCGCAAATGTGAGTCCTGCTTGAGGGTTAACTTGAACTTGATTTACGCCCTCAACGCGTACTTCAACAGGATCTTCAAGGCTAATAATATTTACTCTAATAGTATTTAGCTTACTTAAAGCAGATGCCAAGGTAATAGTTTTACCAGAGCTAGTAGGTCCCGTAACGAGAATCATACCGTTTGGTTTCAAAATGGCCTCTTCAAAGCGCTTCAGAGTAAGGCCCCTCATTCCAAGATCCCTAAAAGAGTAGACAATTCCTTCTTCTTTTAGCAAACGAATGGCAACCTTTTCTCCATATATAGTAGGCAGGGTTGAAACTCTCAAATCTGTTTCTGATTTTCCAATTTGAACCTTAAATCTTCCATCTAGTGGCATTCTCTTTTCATCAATCTTCATATTCGCCAAGATTTTTATTCTCGCAACAACTGAGTCATGCATTTCCTTGGGCAGTTTCCTTTTCTCCTGAAGTATTCCATCTATCCTATATCTAAGTCTTGAATCTTCTTCACCCGGCTCTAGGTGAACATCTGAAGCTCCTGTTTTTACAGCAGTTTCCAAAATCATTCCCACTATTCGAGCAATAGGAGCATCTCTTATAGTTGCGTCTGTTAACTCTTGATGACCCTCTTCAATCTTAAGAGTAGTCTGAGAAATTTCCTGCATAGCTGCTGTTATCTCTTCACCTAGCTCTTTTCCTTTTTGTTCTTCAAGCACTCTATCTATAGCTTTCTCTGTTGTTATGAACGGAGCCACTTTATATTTTGTTTTTCTCTCTACAAAATCAATCGTCTGAAGATCTAAGGGATCTACCATTGCCAAAGAAAGAGTATCTCCATCAAGTTTAAATGGGGCTATTTTATTTTTTCTAGCAACATCAAGGGAGATGCTATCTAAAATCTTTGGGTCAACATCAGAGGGAGTAAGTGTTGCGTAAGGAATACCATAAACAGCGCCAAAGGCTTCTGCAAAATCTTCTGAGGAAACATAACCTCTGTCTTTAATTACTTGCTCAATACTTTTTCCAGTATTTACGTTTTCAAATTTTATAGCAGACAGCTGATCAGAGGTGATCAAACTTTTTTCGTAAAGTGCGTCTGCGACTGTTTTTACTTTATCAAGCTTTAACATAGGGCAGATAAATTTCTTCTATATTATGTTATCAACTATATTATATAACTTCAACGGATTATGCTGTGCTATAATCCCACCAAATCTAATAAAAGAAGGAGAAAGGAAATGATCGAAGAGTATGTGGAGTTGTTGGCCGAAGTTAAAATCTTCGACGGTCGTACTGGTTTCCAAACAATTGAATCACATGCGAAATTCCAAAAGAATTTGATCACAAATGGAACTGAAGTTGCAAATAGCGTTGTGCCTCTTTTAAAGAATAAGGGTGACGAGGAGCTTGTCCTTATAAACCCAGTAGTTGAAATCGGTCTTTGTGAAAGAAGGGGTAATGCACCCATCACCCAAATCGGGCGGTTCCTTATTAAAACAGGAGTAGAATATGAGATTAAAATTTCTAGTCCAACTGAACTTTGTGCCTTAATCTCTAGCGCTACTGAGTTTCTTCAAAGTCTCCATGAATTAAATGCAAAAGTGAAAATTCCCTGATTCCCCACATCAGGGATTTTTTCTTTTCTCTCACTGATATAATACCCTCATGAATGGATCTGTTCTTATATACGGTACAAATAAAGACTTAAGAAGGGAAAAAACTCTTGAAATGGTGAACAAAATTCTTAAGTCAAAGTTTGAATACCTGGATCTTTATAAAAAACCAGACTTTCTTTTTTTAAAACCTGAAGAAGAAAAAAAATCCATAGGTATCTCTCAGGCAAGAGAAGCAATAACTTTTTTAAGTCAGAAACCTTTTGAATTGAAAAACAAATTCCTTATTGTACTTGAAGCAGAGAAACTAACTACTCAAGCACAAAATGCACTTCTTAAAACTTTAGAAGAACCTCCAAGTTATGCAAATATAATACTTACCTCAAAGCTTCAGAACTCTCTTTTAGAAACAGTTGTGTCTAGGTGCCGTCAAATATTTGCTAAAGGTGAAAACGAGCAACAAAATGATCTGGAACCCCTCAAAAAGGTAATTAAGATGTCCCTTGGAGAAAGATTGGATTTTGCTCAAGAAATAGCTAAAGAAGAAAAAGAAGATGTAGTTGATATCCTAGAAAACTGGATTAGTGAAGAACGAAAAAGAATGATAGGTGCACCAAATAACCTTAATCACGCAAAGAATATTAGAAAAATTATCCAGATTAAGAATGATTTAGAAAACACAAATGTTAATCCCAGGTTATCCCTGGAAACCCTGTTACTAGGCCTTTCCGAGAACTAAGAAACCCTTGTTGAGAAAGACTTTTTCCTATAATATTAGAAGGTCATGGCAAAAACTACAAAAAAAAGTAACTCAGAAGCGTATGGGGCAGAGCAGATACAAGTACTTGAGGGCTTAGATCCAGTAAAAAAACGCCCTGGGATGTATATAGGATCCACAGGTCAAGAAGGACTTCATCACCTAGTTACAGAGATAATAAACAACTCTATGGATGAAGCTATTGCAGGTCATGCTGATAGGATTTTAGTGGAATTTAATAAAGATGGGTCTTGCTCAATTTATGATAATGGAAGAGGGGTTCCTTTTGAAATTAAGGAAGGATACGGAGTCTCAGCACTTGAACTTGCTTTTACTAAACTGCATGCTGGTGGAAAGTTCGGAGGAAGTGGTTACAAGGTTTCTAGTGGTTT
>JAHIRX010000019.1 GCA_018818485.1 Patescibacteria group bacterium | reverse complement strand
CCGCCAACAGGTATAGCACGGGTAAATCTCACGTAACCACCGTAACAAACAATAATCAGCGTATTTGAGTAGCCCATATCCAAAATCATAGCTCCGGTTGGAGCCTCAGGAGTATCTCCAAGAACTCTTCCTAATGCAATAGTTTCTGGTTCAATAGCTTTTGGAACAAGTCTTGCTTTTCTTAGTATCTCGATATATTTTTCCAATACGTCTCTTCTTGCTGCAACAATCTGAACATTCATCTTTCCCTTTTCAGAAGGATCATTTTCAACTTTTTGGTATGAGAGGTTAACCTGATCTAATGGTATGGGAATATATTGTTCTGCTTCGTACTTAATCGAGCTTTTAAGCTCTTTTTCACTCATTATGGGAAGACTAATTATTCTCATGAATACATTGGTTTCATTAAGACCTAAAACGACATTTGAAGTACTAAAATTTGTATCTGACACAAAGTCCTCTAAAGCCCCAGAAATCAGTTTTACATCTTCTTTAGACTTTGGACTAAGAGATAACTTAGGATTTTTTAAAACACCAAAATTAGAGAGTATTATCTTATCTCTTTTCCTCTCCAGCTCAACAGCTCGAATGTTTCTTTTTCCTATATTTAAACCTACCACGGGCATAATAGTATGTTACCTTAATAAGGCCTGTTAGACAACGGATCGTCTTCAGATTTTTGATAAATTACATAATCAAAATACTCAGGAGCCATTGCTGAAGATTTCAAAACAGATACACTTTTTATTGCATTTCCGGCTCTTCCTGTCGAGGTAATAATTATTCCTTGACTAGGAATGGTTTGTGTCTCATTTGGAATAACATAAATATAACTATCTGAGTAAAATGCTTTAAGTCTTACCATTTCAGGAGTGTTACTTGTAATAATTGAGAAACAATTAGTATAACCATGGTTTGAAGAAGCATTATCAAAACCATTATCAAACCCTGCGTATGTTACTGGATTATATGCATATGGGAAAATCTTAAGCTTAGAACTTTCTTCATATATATAATTAGCATAGATAGATGCAAAGTTATCCCAGCATACATCTATGTTACTGTTAGTTTCGTATCCAGTTAAATTCACCTGTACAACTTCATTTTCTGAAATCTTAGTCTCAAAAGCCTCACTACTATTTCCTGCAAAACTTAAAGTCACATCCGCTCTAATTCTTTGCCCTAATCCTCCAACTAATTCTAAAACGCATACGTCTCCACAACTTCCAAAGTTAATATAGTCTTCAAGTGTTTCATTTGGAATTAGAAGCATTCTCTCAACAGCTGCTTCTGCTATTGCTAAGGCTTTGGAAGAGTTATTTGATTCTGTAATACTTCTTAGACCTTTAATAAAGCGGTTTGAAACTAAAATACCAACGGTAAGGGCTAAAACTGACAAAACCACTATTGCTACTAAAGTTTGTCCTTTGCTTTTCATAACTTAGTAGGTATTTCTAATAACTACTGTAGAGTCAATATTAATCGTACCAGCAAACGCTGATACAGGGGTAGATTGAGCTTGAGAAAAGATCATCTTTATTGATACTATCTGAGGACTACTGCCTGTGACTGAAAAACAATTAGGAGACCCACAGGCTACCTTAACTCCCCCTGGAATAGCGTTATTTGTTAACTCTAAACTAGGACCACCAACACCCCCTACTCTATAAACGACACCAGAATCAACATCTACATTGTACTCGATTTGATCACCATCTCGAGTCTCAAAATTTAATGTTGTTCCAGAATCCCCGTCTGCGGGTACAGATGCAACACGTGCATTTCTTAATTCTTTTTCTATCTTTAAAGAAACAAAATTTGACTGCTGCTCAATTTCACCAATAATCTGAGTTTTATTGTTACTCCTAATTAAAGAGATCAGAATATCATTTGTTACGCCCACAGAAATGGCTAAAAGTCCAATAACTAGGACTAATTCGATTAGTGTAAAACCACCTTGTTTTTTCATCTTCCTCTCCAGTTTGTTAAATCTGTATAAAGATAGGCAGACTTCACATCAGCACCAATAGTCCAAGTTACTGAAACACTTACTCTTACTGTATCCTCAGTACCTGTTAGATCCCCACCTCCAGGAACCGTAGCTGTAAATTGTCTTGTTATAGCTTCAGTAGTATCTGCATTCTCAATAAAAGGAACATAACTAACACCAAGGGGGGATACATTCATAGAACAAGGACTAGCAATGGTGCAAGGTGCAACCGAGGTTAAAAATCCGTCCCACGTACCACTACTGTCTCTAAGGGCTCTAGTTAATTCAAGTTCTCTGTTAGCAAGCTTAGTTCCCTCAAGTAAAAGCTTGCTTCTTAGTGCGGACCTAAGTGTAAAAATACTTAAAGAAACAAGTGCGGTAATAACTATAACAGCAATACCAAGTGCTGCTATAACCTCTACCAAAGCTATTCCTTTTTCATTATCTTTTTTAATCATTTGTTGAATAAATTAAACCAGTACTAATAAAAATTACACTTCTTAACTCAGAATCTGAATAACCAAGTGTAATAGGGGAGACATATCCTGAGATACCCCCGTCAGACACATCAAAGAAAATACACCCAGTAGCACTTCTTACTGTAATTGAATCAGAAAAACCCTCTGATCCTTGAAATTGTGCTGGGGGAATAGGATCAGGGCAAGAAGTATCCACAGCTGCAATAAAAATCTGATAATCAGTTGAATTATTTATAAACTTAACACCCCAATATTTCATATTTGCTGTACCAACTAATTGATCGGAAAGAGCCCCAGTAAGAGCTTTATTCTGTATACTTCTTAGATCACTTTTTAGTTGTTCTTGGGCTTGCCTTAAGTTTTGATTACGAATATATTTTGAGAAAGCTGGGATAATACCTGCACTTACAATTGCAATAATAGTAACAGAGATCATAAGTTCAATTAGGGTAAAGGCTTTGTTACGCTTTAAGAGAGGCAGTTCCATATACCAATATTATCACAAATACTAGGGCGAAATTATAGTTAAGTTATTACCGATTTCATAATAATTATCATCATTTCCACCATCGTCTACCATAAGATCCAACTCATACTCTAAAACAGCATTTAATTCATAACCATCACTTGTTTGCATAAAATAGTAGTGGTAGGTTTCATCATTTATAGGATCTGTGGGAAGCATCGAAATGTAGTCTGTAAAATCAACAGGTATCCAACCAACTCCAGCATTTTCAAGAGATGTTGATTCAAGGGGTAAGATATTACTCTGTCTTAAAGTTCCTGAAGCATCAGGATAGCTTTGGTTATCTAACAAGTATTCGTTTATGGCTCTGTCAATTACCTCAAGGTCAGAAACGCGCCTAGTATCCCTGGCTCTCTGCCTTTTTTCTGCAGGATCAAAATAAGTAATAGCCAGAAATAAAAGAATTAGGAAAATAGCTATTGAAATAGAAAGCTCTACAATTGTAATGCCCTTCTCAGAGTGGGTTTTCAGCACCATAACAACTAAGTCCTCCACAACTACAAGATATGCTACCGCCCACACAGTTATTTAACTCTGAACATAAACTATCCGAAGCACTTGTTTCGACTTCCACAATAGTTCCAAGAATATATTTTGTTGCTAAACAACCAACTCCATCACAATTAGTAGTTATGTAGTAGTAACCATGTAAAGATTTATCTCCAAAACAACTAACTCCCTCAGGACCGGCTCCAGCTTCTTTAGGATCGTCTGGTGCATTATTTATATAACCACCTGCTATTAAAGTACCACTAAGTCCTGAATTAATATTTTCCCAACTTTCAGATTCAGGATAACCTCTATAATCTGAGAAATAGAGTTCAAGTGCGGTTTGCATCTTTTTTATATCCCCAACGCGTCTTGCATCACGAGATTTAGCTTGAATACCTCTAATGTTAACTATGCCAAGCATTGCTCCAGCTAAAATTCCCATTATTAAAACAACTAGCATAAGCTCAATTAAGGTAAAACCTTTATTTTTGTTCATACTTACTCAACCTCCGTACAATTTGCTACTACTGTATCTATATTAGGAGTTTCTGGACTACATTCCAATATTCTAGCCTCTGACGAAATATATTTGTAGTAATTTCCATCAACTTCTTTTAAAACAAAGATAGCAAACTCACCACCACTTGCAATATATTTAAACTCTTCTGGCCAAGTATTAGTTAAATACGTACCTAAAGCGACTCCACTGTCTCCTTCTAAAGGGTTTCCTGAATCAGATTGGATAGGGTAACTACCCTCACCATAGTAGTAAGCCTCTATTGCTGAGGAAGCTTTTTGTAAATTTGAAAGGTTTTTAGCATCTATGGCTCTATTCTTTTGCTTATTAACATTTAAGATACTAATCCCAAAGCCAGTGAGAATACCTATAATAACCACAACAAGCATTATTTCTATCAGTGTAAATCCTTTTCTATTCATCTAACGCTACTCAACAGGATCTCCGCAAGTAGCTCCTAAATCATCAACGGTTATAAGAGTACCATTAGAACACTCAAATAAACCTTCCTGTGAATCAAAAATAAGTACTGGTGCACCTATAGCGTCTTTCTCATTCATATCGTGTAACATTGCTGAAATCCTAAATGCGAGACCCTTAATATCATCAGCGTAAATGCTGAACTCCTCAGTTCCAGGAAGAGTTATACCTGATACTGAAAATGTACAGTTAAGCGATTCAGCTGTTCCTAAACCTGCAGTCCCACTACAAGACGGGGCACCATCAAGATTATCTATCTCAGTAGGAAAGTCATCGCTACTTGGAATACTTCCAATTCCTGCTCTTGCTGTATTGATAGCAAAGCCAACTTTCTGAATAGTTGCTTTAATAACTCCATTTCTAGCTCTATTTTGTTGTCTTGCAGGATTAATAACAGCAATGAGCACTCCCGCTAAAATACCAATGATTACAATAACTACTAGAAGCTCTATAAGAGTAAAACCTTTTTGTGATTTTCTCATATCGAAAAAATCACCCCCTTGTTCTTGTTTAAATAAAACATAGGCAGAATAATATATTAAGTATAGTTAGTGAAATGGTATATATCAAGCCTGTGCTGTTCTTCAGGAAATGTTTGATGCGTGGTGGATCAAAGATGATCCAGAAAAAAGGATCAGATTATTCCACGGTCTAATGCAGGGACTCCTTGGTGGCAGAGAAATGACATGCGAATTCAAAGGCAACTGTAAAGATTTCTTGGCAGTGGAATCTGATGGGAGTGTTTACCCTTGTGGTAAGTTCTCCGGTCTTCCAGGTTTTTGTCTAGGAAATGTGAATGAAAAACCATTAAAGGAAATCTTGAAAAAGGATCAGTATCTAGATTGGCTCAGAGTTCGCTCAGAATTGCCTGATAAATGTAGAGCTTGTAAGTGGCATAGTATTTGCAATAATGGATGTACTTACGAGAGGTATCTTGGTGATGGCAAATATGCTGAAACATCGCCTTTTTGCGAAGTTTGGAGTGGAATGTATGATTATGTCGACAACAAAATCAGAAAACTACAAGAAGCTTTACGACTTCAAAATGGCAAATAGATTTAAATATAGCCGGATTTTGTAGAAATAATACGAAATTCGGCTATAATTACGGCATAACATTTTTAGAAGAGGGATCCTTAACAGAACATACCAAGTATATAAAAGGGTTGGTAGGAGAAATAAGAAATAATAATTCCTTGTCTATAGAAAGTCCTTTAAATTATATTATTGATGTTCTTGATTTTATGATGGATAACTTAGGTAAGAGTAGACCCGAAGAATGGGTAGAAATGTTTCGTAAAAGGGGTGCAGAAGAGATAATAAAAAGCGGATTTACAACTGGATGCACAGACTCCGCAATCGTTTTCTGTACTCTTGTTAGAGCTGCTGGTTATCCAACTAAATACATAGAAGTTATTTCAAAAAGGTGGCTAGATAGTAAGGAAAATGAAAAAAAACCTATTAAAGGCCATGTTTTTGCCGAGGTAATGGTAAATAAAGATAGGTGGATTCTCATTGATCCTGACTCCAAAAAAATATGCATCGATTCTGGCAGAGAATGGGAGATTTTTGAAATATATGATGTGGGTCTAGATTCACATGACTTCGGACTAACCTCATTTGCAGAGCTAAAAAAGAAATTTTTTGAGTACAGAGAAAAAAGAAATAGTAAAAAGTAGGTATGTAACCTTAAAGGAAATGAACTGTAAATCTAGTTGTTTGCTTTTTATCCCCATGTCCTTTTTATGCTTATAAAATACATAGATCAAATACGAATAACAGGACCATTTCAAAACATTGACCAAATTAAAGCAGTACGACCCCGTGTTGTTGAGGCAGTTGGGTACCTCGTCAAGGAAGATAAAGAAGGTTATTTAATAGCGTCCACTATAAATGGGCCGGCGTACAATAATCTACTTTTTATCCCTAAAGATGTTGTTGTTGAAGTCCATGAGGACAGTGGTCTCGAGATCGAGTATGTTGAAACTCAAGGTATTAGCAAACAAGTGCCTAAAGAAAAAGCTAAAAAGCTACCAAAACCGCCAGTTGTAAAAATGTGTGGTTTTGAAGCACATCGTGATAACGAAGTTATATATATTGCCCAAGAGCGGAATGTTGATGGTGAGTATAAAACGATTACAGCGGTACCAATTAAATTTTTGAAGATTCATAACACATCCAAAAAGCACAATTCTCGCAATAAAAACTGAATTTACTCATTGTGTAATTAAGTTAAAAGATCTTGATCAGATCGCGTTAATCTTATTTTACAAATTATTTCTGATTAACCTTCTAATCTAACATTCTTTAGGAATATTCATAAGCAAAACATATTAAACATATGCAGTAAAAGGGTAGCTACCAAGATAAAAGATTAGTTTATAGAACCAGTAGTGTATAGTCCGTAATCAAAGAAGGCTGGAGCATAAGAGAAAGACTTATATACATAAATAGTTTTAACATCTACAATTTCGTTGTCTACAGAAAGCTTACCTTTAGAGGTGATTTTATAGCCTTGGAAAGGAAAAGAATCAATGTCAGATGGGTACACACCAATTTTTGCAGAATCATACAGTACTCTAATTCTTAAACCTTCTGCCCCAGAAATTAAACTTATTGTTTCACAAGCGCTATACTCATCATTTCCAGATGCGGTCTCATCAAATCCAGAAATATCACTAAAGTTTGGGAATGCGCTGTGGACTGACCCACCTTTCTCAACCCCACAAGAATCATTATAGGAGGAATGATAAATTGCTGTATCAGTGTTATTCCAGCAAATATCAATACTACCAGTATAACTTTCTAAATTTACTTCTTTCACAAATCCTGGTTCCAAATTAAACCAGTAGTGATCATCAGAATTTAGTGAAAACTTTTCTGCATCAACTACAGCCTCAGCGGTAATCTTATCCGTCCCTGATGGAGGGAAGCTAACCACACAGGAATCTCCCTCAGGTGAAAGTTTAGAATCCCCCATACCATCAGGCATTCCGTCTTTCATACCCTTCACATCATCTCCCATCATGTCCTGCCTATCTAAAACAGTGCAATCTGGAATGGTCCCTTCCTCTAAACTTTCTAGAAATGATTCGGGTTGAACCAAGAGTCTCTCTACACCACCCTCAGCAGCAGCTAGGACTCTTTGAGCAGTATCTGTTCTTGTTATTCTTCTTGAAAGATTTAAGGTACGGGTACTAACAGATACACCAACAGCCAAAGCTATGGTTACTGCTACGACTACAAATAATAATGTTTGTCCTTTTTGTTTTTTCATATCAATTTCCGTAATCAAATTGTATATCAAAAGTTCTCAATCCGGTATAGTTTGTATAGTCTTGATGATCTTTTTCAACTTTTCCAATTTTACACATTAGGCTTTGATCATGAGCTACTGCTATTGCAGGGTATCTTGCATTTAGTACTCCAAGATCTCTTCCAAGATGGATTATTTGAGCAGAAACGAGAGGTCCTAAAACCATAATCGGGTTGTCTGTACCTGGATTAGTGCCTTCAGATTCAAAGGTTATATCTTTACTAGTAAGAATGGCTGCTTCAATATTTGGGTTTGAGGTTATATCAAAACCAACACTACCTGTGTATCCAACATTCTTAGAGACATAAACGTAAGCATCGGTTACAATAATTAACCTTCCTGATCCCAAAGATGTTAGAGAGTTTTGAACTACTACATCATCAGACCCAACAATATATAAAACGGCCATACCTGAACTAAGAGAGTAGGTGACAGGAGCTGAAGACAAAGAAGAATTAAAATCAGAAACAGATATTGTATACACTTTACCATTTTCAAATGAGTTAAGATTGGAGGTATTTACAACCTCAGGGTGATCAGGTGGTAAAAAGGTAAATTTCTGAAGTGCAACATCATTATGAATTATTCCACCATCTTCAAGCGCCTCAGCAAAACCACCTTGGGATTCTGCAATCTTAGAAATGAGTGAGATAAGGGCATCTTTTACAAAAGCGTAACCTCCAGCCCCACCATCGGAGTTAATCAAGAAGCTTGAGAAACCACCAAGAGGAGTAGTTTCTGGTATCTCAATATTAATGCCTGAGGCGAATATATCTCCATCAATTACTGTTTTCCAAGAAATAGCATCAACTGGAATAACTCCTAGATTAATTGTCTTTGTATCACAAGCTGATGGATTCAATACCTCTTTGTATATCGATGGGGTAGGACAATTTAGATAGTAGGTAGCAGGCTCTTCGCCTCCTACCACTTTTGATGCCTGAAAGTAAAGGGTTGAATTTGATATAGATATTGCAGTTTTTGATACTTTACCAGAGGCATCTGTTTCTCCAGTAAAAAGCACTTCTCCAAGATTACCACTAGCATCTTTGTAAACAGTGACGCTTGTTCCACTTTCAGCACTTCCTAAACTCCCACATCCTGACTCTGCATTTTTAACGTAAACATTAAGATTGTATGTGCTGTTTGTTTGACATGCTGGGGGTGGGGGCGGGGGAGGGGGTGCGGGACATAGTAAACACTCCCCAGTACAGTTCTCATAAACTGTCTCACCACCACACACTATATCGATTCGCGATTTCTCACATGTAAAAGGAACACTATCGTAATAACAAATACTTTTCCGACAAGAATAGTATTTTGTCCAACAGTACATTCCATCACATGTTAGGGTTGAGCATGTTCCTGTATAGTATCTACATTTATAGACACTTTTATAGCAGGTTGCATTATAATAAACCCTAACACTTGCACAATTCGCATCTGGGTCCCAGTACTCTTTACATACCCAGGAAGGACAACCATCTCCTTTGTAACAAGTACTACCACCATTAATCCATCCCGGTGGACAGGTGTCACAAGCAAAATTCATACCAGACATAAGAGATAGCACCAACAAGGAAACTGAAATCTTGATGGCTGTAAATATATTAGTTTTTTTCATCTCTGAATTTCCTTAATCAATACACAAGACTTACCAACCTTCTCGCATCTCTCATCGAGACAATAGGTAAAAAACCCGTCTCCTACCATACCTTGTTTAAATATATCAACGTTAGGGCTCACTAGATCAAAATTCACATTCGTAACTATAATGGAGTTAGTTTTTCCACATTCCACTTTAACTTCTTTCTGGATTCCTGAAAATGGCTTATTTTCTGGATACATAATATTTATTACCAAGTAATCTTCCCTGATATCAACTACGTACGAATGTATGTAGTAAGTATCCTTCTCCCAATTCTCCCAACTCTTATCCACTGGTATTTTATGTGTAAGTTCATTTATGAATTCCCTAAAATCTAAGAAGTAATAGTTAACACCATCAAAGGAAGTTGAATCACCAAGTTTATCAAAAACACTATTATTAGATATTTCAGAGTTAGAGGGAACTTCTTCCTGCAAAGAACTGCTCTGAATATCTAAGACGTTGTAAATACTTCCTAGGTCACTCGTAGAATCCTTAATGGTAGAGTTATCAACAGCACTGTCCCCAAAAACAACTTCCTTAACACCTATATATTTATTGAGATAATAAGCCTCTGTTAGTGCCTTTATGTGACTAACAGTTGGAACAACAGCTACAAGGAAAACCACAATTAAAAGAAAGGTGCTAATGGGCAGCATATAAAAGAAACCACGTTTCATTCTTCTTAAATTGTACCACTAAGAAACTGAAGGTTTCCATTATGATAAATCTTCAGTTTGACTAATACTACAAGTCTATGTAGAATGTCATGTGAGAATACATAAAAAAAAAGGAGAAGAGATGAAGACGAAAATATTATTCGTCCTAGCAATTGTAGTTGTGTATTTAGCTATAACCAGTTGTTCGAGAGTCTCTGCAGTATCGACTTTAGAAGCACCCTCTCCAACACCAATTCAAGCTGTAGGTAGTACACCAACTCCAAGTACAGTATCAGCAATTACACCGACGCCGACTAGGGACTCTACAAAATTTATAGAATTTCATGTAACAAGTAAACTCTATAACTCATGGCCAAGACAGCCCTTGCCTTATAAGGATGACAGTGTTTGGGTATTTGACCATAGCGAAAGTAGTCGATACAAAATTCTAGTTGAGCATGCTGGAGAAAGTTTAGAGAAAAACTCCAGTATCTCTATCGTGACAGTGTTCCCACAACAGAGAATATACGAAGTAACCAGCACAAAAAAGGCTCTTTTGAGCTTTTTGCATATTGGGCTGGGGGTAGGAGATCATCGCCTCTATTCACCTGATGTAGGGTCACCTGTGGACTGCGATCGGAACTTGCTTCCAGAAGGCGGTTGTTACTGGCCACCTTCAGTGATACAACTGGTTGTATTCGATAACAACGGACTACTATTTGAAAAAGATAGAGATAAGGAGGAAGGATGGTGCGTTAACCCCGATAATATTCCATATATGGAGCCCCCAATATCCAAATTAAGGGAAGGGTACACACTACCAACTGAAAAAGAAACTGAAGTAATATATACAACCAACAACTGCCCTACTGTAAATATAAAAGAGATAAAATAAAAAAACCGTTACCTATAAAAAGTGGCGGTTTTTTGCTTTTATAACTACTATAACTACTCTTGATAATCAAACTGAATATCAAATGTTCTTAGACCTGTATAGTTTGAGTAATCTGCGTTATCCTTTTCTAGTTTTCCTATCTTACACATTAGTGTCTGGTCATGTTTTACTGCAATTGCAGGAAGAGATGAGTTTGAAACACCCAAATCACGATTTAAGCTAAGGGTTGTTTCTGATATGAAGGGGCCTGTTAACATTATTGGTACATCAGTCCCAGGATTTGTACCTAGAGATTCAATTTCAATACTTCCTGCAGCAATTATTGCTGCCCCTATGTTAGGTGTGGAGTTTATTGAGAAGAGTAAGGGAGTTACTCCAACATTTGATGTAATAAGGACATTTGATTGAAATACTAAAACTAAACTACCACTTCCAGGAACTTTTATTAAATCTGCATCAAATATTGCTATGTCTGATCCTGTGATGTATAAAACTGCAATTTCTCCAGGAGTAGTATAAAAAACGGGAGCACTAAGTGAGCTATTAAAATCCTCAACAGACATTTGGTACACATCTATGCCAGATGAAAAACTACTAAAGTCTGTCACAAGTTCTGCATGATCGGGAGGTATAAAAGATAGTTTACTTAAAGTTATATCTGAATGGCTAAAACCTAAATCCAAAAGGTTTTCACTATAACCCCCCTCCTCATATATTTTAAGAGGATCTGCTGAAATAAAACCCTCAACTAAAGCAAAACCCCCAGAACCACCATTTGTGTTTATTAAATAGTTGGAAAAACCCCCCAGTAGAGCACTTTCTGGTACCTCTATCCCAACATTTTGAGCATAAATATCTCCATCAATTACTGTCTTCCAAGAAACAGCTTCAACAGGAGCAATACCTAGTTCAATTGTTTGATCAGTACACTCTACTGCTACTGGGTCAAATATCTCCCGGTGATAGGGAGTAGGGCATTGCAAAACATACAGATTCTCTCCAATAATTTTTGAGGATTGGAAATACAAAGTTGAATAATCTGTACTCAAATTATTAAGTGTAACACGTCCTAATACCGAGCTTCCAGTCAAACCAGAAAAGATCTCCACGGTTCCCGGATCTTCTCCAGGAGTATCAGCTGAGATAGTAACAAGAGCGTTATCAATTGAGCTTCCCAAAGAACCACATCCACCTGAGGCATCCTTAACATCTACATTTAGATTGTATGTTCCACCACAGTCTGGTGGCATGTCTATCGCTACGTATTCAAGTACGTGCTCACATTTACTCGGGCGTGGGCTAAATAACCAAGCTCCATAAGGATCCCCAACTGTTAGAGGACAGTACTGACTATATGTAACACCACGAATTTCCTTTGAGGTTAAAACCCTCATATTTTTTGTGTAATACTCTCGTGGTCCAATATTTAGATATTTAATATATTCACCATCTTCATCAGTTACATTTGGTGTCAGTACTAACTCACTTACTGGGTTGTTTTTCCATAATCTAACTGTTGCTGCTTCTACACCAGCCCCTGTCTCAAAGGCATCTTCCAACTGCGCCTGGGTACACCCTAAGCTCTCATTTAAATCCACAACTCTAATATGTAGCCAATAGGCACCCCACCCATTGTTTGCTACTTCACAAGGACGTGGTCCCGAATCTCCACCAGAGGAACAGCAACTTCCAATATAGGTAGTACGTAAAGTTTCGTATCCACAGACACTTCCATCTGGCCAACAGGTACAACCACATAATTTTTCATACACATACGTAAGATTTTTAGAACCGTCATACGAACACCAAGTAGCATCGTAACAAGGACACAAGGCACCCATTGTTGTTATTCTACTCGCAATAGCTGATCCACAAGCAGCAAAAACCATTTCTGAGGGGAAATTAATAAGGATTGCAAATA
Organism: Patescibacteria group bacterium; assembly: GCA_018818485.1. Lineage (GTDB taxonomy): Bacteria > Patescibacteriota > WWE3 > UBA101185 > UBA10185 > JAHIRX01. Next base: position 690 of record JAHIRX010000019.1, on the reverse strand, counting down.
ATACAATTAAAGAAAGTAAGCTATTTATTATCATTTTTTTCTCTTTGCTAAAAATCAATGCTATGTTATTACCTATCAACCATATAATACATATAGCTGGTTTCAATATCTGCTATCCCACCTTTTAATACTGCTAACAGGTCTCTCTCCAATAGGCAAGACAACATAAGCGATTGAAAGTCAGAAATCTGCCCACCTATATAGGATTCACCAAAAATACACCCATTTCTTTCTCTTGTCGTCAACTCTCCCCCAACTTCGCCACTACCTAACGCTAGTTCAGGAATAAAAACAGTGTTTTCATTAGTAAATCCCACATTTATATTCTTAGTTTCACCAATGGAAGAAGAATTATCGGAATATACTATTTTAAGAGTAACTGTATTTCTATCCAAATCCACACTAACTATTTCACCCAAATCGTAATTGATGTTTTCCCCGCTAGTAACAGAGCCGAACTCTATATATTCATTAATAATAGCCCTCATCTTCTCAATATTTGCCACCTCACCTGTAGAAAAATACGTAACCTCGATGCCCTCAGGAGGTGTTCTTTCTAATAGCTGGTTAAAAGCACTCCTCTCAACCTGTTTCAAATCCCTGGAATGTGATATTTCCTTCAATAACCTTGTAGGGATGTTAATAGCGAAAAATATGATTAGAACAACAATGGAAAGAAAAACATAAAAT
>JAHIRX010000018.1 GCA_018818485.1 Patescibacteria group bacterium | reverse complement strand
TCTATATCAACACCAATAATCCTATTTCCCCAATCCGAAAATATAGCTGCCCCAACTAAACCTACATATCCTGTTCCAACTACGCATATTTTCATCAATCTTCCTCCTTACGGCAGTTGCCGTATTAAATTAACTTACGTGGCTCTAATAATTACTTTTTGGGTTTTTGGGCAGTTTTGTATTTACCCTTTAAGTCGTTTAGTCTTATTTTCAAGACGTCGAGAGCCATTTTGGCCGAGTCCTTCAAAGGTTTTAACCTGGTAGTCTTAACGTATGTCCAGGTTACGGGAACCTGTTTGATAGTATACCCCATCTTACGTGCTAAATACAAAACCTCAACATCCCAAGCACCAAGGTATGCTTCCTCAAGTTCCTTCCCTTCAGTATTATAGATTTCAAGCTTACCAAACACATCTTTCGCTACTTTATTTTTAAAAAGCTTAAACCCACATTGTGTATCTGAAATTCCAGGTAAGATGAGTACCTGAATAAATATGTTAAAGACTCTGCCCATAATATGTCTATAAAGAGGTTCCCCAATTCTTTTGGCCCCAATACCTTCTCTACTTGCTATAACAATATCGTAATCTTGATCTTGTACCCAAACTGATAATTTCTTAAGCTCACTCATAGGTGCTGAGAGATCTGCATCGGCCATGTAAATATATTTTCCCTCAGCAGCCATAATACCTGTGGAAACAGCAACACCCTTTCCTTTGTGCGGTATTGTTAAAAGCTTAACCTCTGGGTTTTCTTTGGAGTAGGCTCTTACTTTTTCTTCTGTGGAGTCTTTACTTCCGTCATTAATAATAATTACTTCAAAACTATCACTAAAACTTCTCATAAAACTAACCATTTGAGTTAGAGAGACTATAATTTTGTCTTCTTCGTTATAAGCTGGTGTAATTATTGAGTATTCCATGTTATTTTTTATCACTCCATATAATTTTACTGTATATTGTGAAATTCCATATTAAACCTATCACTATTCCAATAAAGAAGGCTATATTAGAAACAATAAAAGTGTCTCCGTAACTGTCTATACTAAATTTAATCAACCAAGACCTAAAGATTATTGGAATGTATGAGGAGATTATGTAGACGATAAAACTTTTTACCTTTTTGTTTATCCCTTCCAACTTGTTTTCTTTAAATGACCAAAAGTTGTTTAAAAGGAAAGTTGTGAGCATAGCAATAAATCCAGACACAAGTGAGGACATTTTAGTATTAAAAAGGGTTACTCTAAATAAGTTAAAAAGACCGGAGTCAACAAAGAGTCCGGTAAACCCAACAACACAGAACTTCAGAAATCTTTGAGTTTTCTTATCTTTCAGTCTTAAAGTAATAACTACTCTTAAAGAATCCATCAAGTTATTTCCCTCCATCTTTGAAGAACCCTCATCTCTTGTTGCAAATTGAATGGGAACTTCTTTTACCTTTGCTCCAAGTTTGCACATCTTATATAAAAGATCAATTTTATAAGCAAATCCTTTTGAAAGTACACTGTCAAAATCAATTTGATCTACAAAACCTTTAACTCTTGAGGCTTTATACCCTGTTGTAAAATCGTTAATATTAAAAATACCTAAAATGAACTTTGAGACAATATTTCCGAGCTTACTGAAAAGCTTCCTTTTTAACTCCCACTCTTTGGGAATACTCCCACCTTTAACAAACCTGCTCCCAATAATGTAGTCATATCCATTCTCGATTTCTGCAACTAAACGGTGAACATCTTTAGGATCATGTTGAAAATCAGCATCCATTTCAACAATAACGTCTGCCCCCATCTTATCCATGGCGTACTTAAACCCATAAATATAATCTGCTCCAAGCCCTCCCTTTTCTTTAACAACTAAATCAACAAACTTATAAGTCTTCATCTTTTCTCTCACTATATCTGCGGTACCATCAGGAGAAGTGCCGTCAACTACAAGTACTCTTGTTTCATGGGAGATATTTTTAACTTCCTCACTTACCGTATCGAGTAAACGACCAATATTTTTAGCTTCATTATATGTAGGGACTACGATTACTACTTTCATATTAGAAATTTAAAACTGTAAAAAGAAGCAGGAATACTAAAAGCCCAAATAGCAAATATTCCGTAGTTATCAGCCTTGTAAGCCTACCTCTTAACATGTGGTGAATTATACCCCACCCAATATAAAAGATCGAACCAAGTGAAGAAATAGCTAATAACGATGTTTTATCAAATCTAAAAAGAATAAAGAGAACTAAAAAAACAATAACTGCAACGAAAAGTACAAGATACTCTATTAAATTTTCTTTTAAATCGTCAATCATAGAATAAGCCCAGGTCTAAATACAAACCAAATACTAACAATTACCATTAAAAGAACGGTCAGGTGGGCAAAAGTATGGCCTGTAAACTTCTTTATGCCTTTTTTCTTTGAATACCAAACATCAAGTGCTAAAAGAGAGCCCACAAATCCACCAAAAGTTAAACTCATACTTCTTGAAACTTTTGTTACATCTAAAGTAGGTTCAACCTCTTTGGGATTCACAGTAATCTGTGTTCCCATAATGGGCTCTGTTACTTCTTCCTGTACTGAAATTTCTTCTAGTAAGCCCTCTTCTTCAATAACACTTGCAACTTGCGTCCTATCACGGGGACGCCCAAACATCTGGACAACAAGAGTTGTCTCATAACCATTTAAGGTTCCGTTCACTACTGCAAGACCTATCTCGTCGTAGTTAGCACCTAAAAGATTACTTTTGTGAGTTGGAGAGTTATACCAACCTTCCACTACTTGTTTTGAGGTTGAAAAATTCTTAGCCAAGTTTTCTCCAGCATAAATGTAGTCATAACCTTGTCCTAGAATAAAATCCCAAGGTTCTACTCCATCTGGAGAAATATGTGCCCAATAATCATTTTCAAACATATCATATGCCTTTTGTTTAGCAGCTTCAGAAAGTGTGCTATTTAACCTTAAAGGGGAAAGCCCTTTCTCAGAACGTTTTTGATTTGTTTGAGCTAGTAAATCAGAGATCGTGATATTTGATGCATATCCAAGTACTCCGGGGACAAGCTTTGGTAAAAACCTAAATGTAGCCGTGACAGCAAATACAAAAATACAATAAAGAAGTATCGCCCCGTTTGATAAGAACTTAGAACGAGTTTGTTCTTCTTCATGGGGCAAGAAGTGATGCATAAACTGGTATTTCTCAATGGCCTTTACATTCTTTCGCCAAAAATTAACTTTTTTAGTATTTTCAAGCTCCATTAATAAAAATTATAACACCTACAGACATGCTAAAATAACAGCATGAGCAACCTTAAAGAAATTGAAAAGCTAAGGGAACAAAAGGGAAAAGAGCAAGAAGCTCTTGATTTGATTTCCAAAGCAATGAATGAGACTAAAACTGAAAATGATATGGAATCACTGGCAAAACTAAACTGGGAAGCTTCCTTAGTCCACCAACACCTTGTAATGAATGAAAAATCCACTGATTTACCTAATGAAGAAATTATTCAAAAAGAAACAGCTGAAATGGAAAAAGCAGCCCTAGAAGCACACAAGATTATTCAAGAAAATAACCTTGAAAGATTGGAGGCTACATCACATAGATTTCTAGGCAGAGTGTGCACATACAAAGGGGATCATATAAAGGCTCAAGAAGAGTATGAAAAATCAATAGAACTTATTGAGAAAATGGAAAACAAAGAACAACTATTAGAACTAAACGGTTTTTTAGCTACTACCCTTTTAGTAAATGGAAAGATTAATGAAGGAGTAAATCTTGCCTTAAAAACATTCGAAGAGTTTCAAACTTCTGATATTGGAAAACAACTTAAAGGAAAGGACTATTATGTCTGGGCTGTTTGGAGATCCGGAATAATTTCTAGAATGGTATTTGCTATGAAAGAGGCTGGGGTAGATATAGAAAAAGAAAAATGGGAAGTCCTTCTAGACACTTGTGAGAGTTTTTTAAATGATCCTGAAAAAGAAATTTGGGGTAATTTTCAATTTAGACTTGATGAGATAAAAAAGGCTAGAGAAATACTAAATTCCTAAGACACTTTTTACTCTCTCAAACACCTCTTGTGGGGAACCTAGACCGTTGATTTCAATCAAAATTCCTTTCTCTTTTAAAGACTCTATTACTGGTACTGTCTCTTCTTCAAAGATATCTAGTCGTTCGTTTATTGCTTCTAGTGTGTCATCATCTCTTTGCCTAAGCTTTCCACCACACTCATCACATATTTCTGCTTCCCTTGGAGGACTAAAATAGATAT
>JAHIRX010000017.1 GCA_018818485.1 Patescibacteria group bacterium | reverse complement strand
TTAGCAAGTTCTTTACCAACCTCAGAAGCCACCTCTGTCTTAGTTTTCCCTTTATGAGAAGTTGACTCAGAACTAACAAGTGTGATCCTGTTCTCGTCATCTATAAGTTGTACTCTTATATTTTTATTGGACCTAAAAACAGAAAGTCTTGGTTTTTGACTTGTTCCAAAAACCTTGTTTCTCACTCTTAGTTTTCTTTTCTCTTTACCTGTTTTTCTTAATTTTACGCGATACATATTAGGCTCCTGCTCCACCAGCACCAACTTTTCCTGCTTTACCAGGCTTCTTTCTAACAACCTCATCTTTGTATCTAACACCTTTTCCCTTGTAGGGCTCTGGTTTTCTAAATTTTCTAATGTTTGCTGCTGCTAGACCAACAAGTTGTTTGTTTGGACCTGTTACAGTAATATTTTTTTCATCCTCAACCTTAAGCTCTACACTCTCTGGTGCTTTAAACTTAATAGAATGCGAAAAACCTAAGGTCATCTCTATTGTGTCGTTTGATACCTGCTTTGCTCTGTAACCTACTCCAACAAGCTCTAATTTCTTTTCAAAACCTTCGGACACGCCCTTTATCATATTGGCAATCAAGGCTCTTGTTAAACCCCAAAAAGCTGGTGCTTTCTTAGTCTCTTTATTAACACTTACCAAAACCTGGCCTTCTTTCACGTCAACTTGTACCTCATGTCTAATATCTTGACTTAGTTCACCTTTAGGGCCTTTAACAACGACCTTAGATTCCGAAACTTCAACGGTTATTCCTGCTGGTATCTCAATTGGTGTTTTTCCTACTCTGCTCATATTTAATAAACCTCACACAAAACTTCCCCACCTAGTTTTTTCTTTTTGGCCTCATCCCCAGACATTACTCCCCTGGAGGTAGATACAATTAAAAGACCGTAACCACCTTGAACAGGCCTTAACTGACCTGCTCCTCTATATATCCTTTTTCCTGGCTTAGAAACTCTTCTAATATCACGTATTTTTGGGTTTCCCTCCTCATTAATTAAGTCTATTCTAAGCATTTTTCTTTTTGCTTCTTTTGGTTTAAAAACCTTAACTTCAGAAACAAAATTACCTTTTTGTAATGCCTTCGCTATGCTTTCGCACTCCTTTGAAAGGCCAATTTCAATAAAATCTTTGCCTATCATAGAGGCGTTTTTAATAGCACTTAACATGTTTGATATTCTATCAATACTCATATTTACCAGCTTGCCTTTCTTACTCCAGGAAGCACTCCTTTGTGAGCATATTCCCTAAAACACTTCCTACACATCTTAAATCTTCTAATATAGCCTCTGGGATTACCACAAAGAGGGCACCTATTATAGTCCCTTACATCAAATCTCTTTTTCTTCTTATGTCTTGCTATCATTGACTTTTTTGCCATATTTACTCCACAAAAGGAAAACCAAGTTCACTAAGTATAAACTTGTTCATTTCCTTTTTTTCTGAATCAAAAACTATACTTACCTGCATACTTCTAATACCTTTTGTAGTATTAGGATTAACTTCAGGAAATATTGTGTGCTCTCTAATACCTACTGAGTAGTTGCCACTGCTATCAAAGGAGTCTACACTAAAACCTCTAAAATCTCTAATCCTTGGAAAAGCTATATTAATAAGCTTATCTAAAAAGGCCCACATTTTTTCTCCTCTTAATGTAACCGCGTAACCTACAACATCGCCTTGTTTTATTTTAAATCCTGCCTCACTAAGCCTTGCTTTTCTAGGATATGCTTTTTGCCCTGCTATGCTACTTAGTTCCTCAATAAAGGTTTCAACTGCCTCTACGTTTTCCATAAAAGGTCCTATCCCAGCATTTAAAACAACCTTTTTAATTTGAGGTGCTTGCATAACATTTTTAAATTCAAACTGCTTAGTAACAGCTGGTCTAACTTTTTCGATGTATTGTTTCTTTAATCTATTCATAATTATTTATCTAAAATTTCACCTGATCTTTTTGAAATCCTGTACTTTTTACCATCTGAAACCTTAAAACCAATTCTTGTTGTTTGCTTATTCTTTTCATCAAAATACATTACGTTACTAACATCAACTGGTTTTTCTATGCTTACTATTCCACCTTCTTTAGAAATAGTGCCGGGTTTAACATGTTTTTTAACTATATTAATGCCTTCAACAAGTACCTTGCCTCTTTCCTTTAAAGTCATAAGTACGGTACCGGTTTTACCCTTATCTTTACCTGTTAAAATCTTTACTTTGTCGCCTTTTTTAATTTTCATTACCATACCTCCTTTGCAAGAGATACTATCTTTAAATAACCTCTGTCTCTAATCTCTCTTGCAACTGGGCCAAACACTCTTGAACCAATCATATTTCCATCTTTATCAACAACCACAGCAGCATTATCATCAAATCTGACATAACTTCCATCTTTTCTTCTAGTTTCTTTCTTAGTTCTAACAATTATTGCTTTTACTATCGAGTGGTCTTTAACAACACCTGTGGAGTCGGCCCCGCTAACAACAACTGTGACAGTATCACCAATAATAGCTGATCTTTTGTTTGAACCGGGTATACCAATAAGCTTTAACTTATGAGCGCCTGAGTTATCTGCTGGTTTTATTACAGCGCCTACTGGAAGCATTATTTCTTCTCCTTACCTAAAACCTCTATAACTTTAAAACAAACTTCCTTGCTTAAAGGTTTGCACTCTTCAATAGTGACTTCGTCTCCCATTTTTACTCCTATTTCGTCTCTTGCCTTAAATCTTCTAGTTTTTTTCATAACCTTCTCATACATTGGATGTCTAGCCTTGCTTTCAACAGAAACAACAACGGTTTTTTGCATTTTATTTGAAACTACTTTTCCTTTTATCTTTTTAGCCATTTTTCTTAACCTCCTCACTTAATAAAGTCTTTATTCTAGCAATATCTTTTTTCAAAATACCAATTTTTCTAACGTTCTTTTCTTTCTTTTCAAAAACCTCAATTTTTAACTTACTAAGGTTACCTCTTGCTTCCTTTAAAGCTTTGTGAAGATCTGATATTGATTTTTTCTTTAGGTCTTCTATTTTCATTTTAATCTTTCTTAATAAATTTAGTCTTTACTGGAAGCTTAGCTGAAGCTTTGTAGAAGGCTTTTTTGGCTATGTCTTCTGTAACTCCCGCAAGCTCAAAGATGATTTTTCCCGGTTTTATTACACATGCATAGTGATCTGTTGGAGATTTTCCACTTCCCATTCTAGTTTCAGCAGCTTTTTTGGATACTGACTTATCTGGAAATACTCTAATCCATAGCTTTCCCCCTCTTTTGGTCTCATGCATAATAGCTTTTCTTGCAGCTTCAAGTTGCCTTGATGTTAGTAAAACCCTATCTACAGCCTTAAGACCAAATTCACCAAAAGAAATAGTACTACCCCTCACAGCTATACCCTTGTTAGTTCCTCTTTGCTGTTTTCTAAATTTTACTTTCCTTGGCATTAATAACATCTTTAAATCTCCACTTCCCCTTTATATATCCAAACTTTTACTCCAATAGTTCCGTATAACATTTGACAGGGAATTTGTGCATAATCGATGTCAGCCCTTAGTGTTTGAAGAGGAACTGCCCCTTCTCTAAACTTTTCAGTTCTCGAAACAGTGTTACTTCCGCTTAAAACACCAGAAAGTTGAATTTTAATTCCCTTTGCCCCTTTATCTATAGCAGAGTGAAGTGCAAAGTTAACAACTCTTCGGTAAGGAACTCTTCTTTTTAGCTGTCTACAAATATAGTCTGCAACAAGTCTTGCTTCTGTCTCTGGAGAGTTAGTTCCTTCAGCTGTAATTTTTATCTTTTTGCCTTTAGTAACCTTTTTAATTTCCTTTTCTAGCTCTTCAACTCCTGTCCCACCCTTACCAATAACAACACCAGGTTTTGAGACCTTAATTAAAATAGTTACTTCACTTTCAGTTCTTTCAATATCAATACACTTAAGGCCTGCCATACTAAGCTTATCTTCAATAAGTTTCCTAATTTTTTGATCTTCAAAAACTAAATCTGCGTATTCATCCTTACCAGCAAACCATCTAGAAGACCAATTTTTTGATATTCCAAGCCTATATCCAAGAGGATTTATCTTCTGTCCCATTATTTTTTAGCCTCCTTTTTTGCAGGTTTCTTAGTTTCAATTTTTTCTTCTTTTTTGACTGTATCTTTCTCACCTGGCGTAACCAAAGACGAAAGCTTAACAAAAACATGGCCTGTTCTTTTCTTTATTGGATCTGTTCTTCCCTTAGAACCAGCTTTTCCTCTTTTGGTAATAGGACCCGGACACACATAAATCTCTGAAACATACAAACTACTGATATCCATATTTTTAACTTGAGCGTTTGCCTCTGCAGACTTAACAACCTTTAGAACCATTTTTGCTGGCTTAGTTTTGTCAAAAGATAAAATTACCTTCGCTTTTTCAAGCAACTTACCCCTAACAAGATCCATAACTATAGCAGTCTTTTTAGGTGATAATCTTGCATATCTGTGTTTTGCTGTAGCCTCTATACTCATGCTTACTCTTCCTTGCCTTTCTTAGATGAGTGAGCTCTAAAAGTTCTTGTAGGAGCAAACTCTCCAAGTTTATGACCAACCATAGCCTCTGTAATAAAAACTTCGATATGTTTTCTACCATTATGAACACCAAAGGTAAGTCCCACCATCTCAGGAACAACTGTTGACCTCCTGGACCATGTTTTAATAGGAGTTCTATCTTTTGTTTCCAAGGCTTTTTTCACCTTTTTCATTAGTTTTTCGTCTACAAATATTCCCTTTTTTAGTGATCTAGACATATTATTTTCTCCTACTCTTAACTATAGTACGATTAGTTCTTTTTCTTTTTCTAGTTCTGACACCACGAGCTTTTTTACCCCATGGGGTTTTTGGTGAGGACATTCCAATACCGCTTGTCTTATACTTACCAGCATGAGGATGGTCTTTTTTAGGATCATTCATAGCAACACCCCTAACTGAGGGTCGTGAGCCTAAATGCCTTTTCCTACCAGCTTTACCAAGTCTAACATTTCTTCTATCAGGATTACTTAAAGAACCAATGGTTGCGTAACAATCTTCAAAAAACTTCTTAACCTCGCCACTTGGAAGCCTTACATTAACATATTTACCTTCCTTTGCAACTATCAAAGCGGTGTTTCCAGCCCCTCTCACAAGCACACCTCCTGCACCAGGATTAGTCTCAATATTATGAATAGGCATACTAAGAGGAATTTTAGATAGAGGAAGAGCATTACCCACATCAAAAGAAGCTTTTTCACTAGAAAGTACCTGAGACCCTTTCTTTAACGTCTCTGGGGCCAAGATATATCTTTTTTCGCCATCTGAATAATTAATCAGAGCAATATTACAACCTCTATTAGGATCATCATATATGCCTGCTACTTTTCCTGGAATATCTCTTTTATCTCTTTTGAAATCAATAGTTCTGTAAAGTTTTTTTGCTCCTCTTTGTTTATGTCGAACAGAAACGGTGCCTTTACCTCTTCCAGCAGGACCAGCTATACCTCTAGTTAATCTTTTCAATGGGCGCTCTTTAGAAACCTCTTTAACTAAGGTCTTTCTTCCTCTCAATCCTTCACTTGTAGGTCTATACGTTTTAATCATTTATGTTTCCTTTGGAAAAAGATCTATTTTCTGATCTTTTTTTAACTTAACTATAGCCTTCTTCCATTTACTTGTTTTAGTAAAACCCTTTGTTTTAGTTATTCTTTTCTTTTTGCCAGGTATAATCAAGGTCTTAACGTCTACAGC
>JAHIRX010000016.1 GCA_018818485.1 Patescibacteria group bacterium | reverse complement strand
TGCTTCACTTTTCAAGATAGTATCTAGGGCACCTCTTAGATCTTTTCCATTGAGTTCTTTACCATTTCCTGGTCTAGAATCATCAAGTTGTCCCCTATAAACTAATTCTCTTTTATTATTAAATACATAAATATCTGGAGTACAAGCAGCTTTATATTCCTTAGCTATTTCTTGGGTCTCATCAAAAGCATAAGGAAAAGGATAATTTTCTTTTTTCATGTTTTCAAAGCTATCAAGACTCTCATAATCTGGATCGTTTGAGTTAATTCCAATAAAACCTACATCTTTATCCATATAATCATTTGCTATTCTAATTAATTCTTCTTTTACATGAATAACATAAGGACAGTGATTACAAATAAACATAATAACTAGTGCTTTTTTATCTGAGAAATCACCAAGAGATATATTCTTACCTTCAGTAGTGGGAAGTCCAAAGTTAGGAGCCTTTGTACCTAAAGGTAACATCGTAGATGGAGTTAGTGACATATTAAGGTTATAATAGCAAAAAACCAGAGAGAGGAGTAACAAATGATTAATCTACAGGTTTACCTAGATAGTAGAACCTGCGTAGATATATCTTTTGGCACAAAGATTGTCAAGTTCAACTACAAACTAGTAGGCTTTCGACTTGAGAAACGTATTAATGCCCTGTCCTCAATATTTAAAAGGTGCCCCAGTGAAGTAAGGGATGTAGTGGGGGATCTGATTTTGCGTTACTCATTACGTAATTTGGGGTTTGAAGAGGATTACGCTTTGTGTGAGGTGTACGAGAAATCTGCTTACGTAAGAGCAATTGATGGAAAAACTGTTGACATAGAATCTGTTATCGAGGAGATACTAAGGGACAAAACTGTTGTAACAACCTATCACGGACACTTTTACTAAAGAACCGGCTATAAAGCCAGTCGGTTCTAGTGTTTTTCAAGAAGAATATTTGTGTAGTCTGTATTATCAGACCAGCTACTAATTAGTTTTTCTATGTCTTTAATAGTTACCCTAACTTTTCCATCTGATCCCTTATCCAGAATACTTATGTTAAACCCGTTGTCTGTAAAAGATTGAAGGAATCTAATGGGATCTGTTCCAAGTTTTTTCATACCACCTGGCCAAAACTCTAAAAATATAGAAATAGGACCTTCCTGTTGAAGAAGTTTTTGTCCCCCTTCAAATACCATTCCTTCTGCCCCCTGTACATCAATTTTAATAATATCAACTCTACCATTAGCAGCTAAAACACTATCTAAAGTTGTAGTTTGTACCTCTATTCCATTTTTAGTGGCAGATATTAAATTATCCTCAGCAAAGGAATGACTTCCAGGACTAAGTTTATCTACAAATAGCGTTTCTGTACCTTGTTTTGAAGATAAAGCTACATTGTATGTTTTTACATTTTGAAGGTTTTTAGATTTCACTAATCTATCTAAAGCTTTGTAGTTGGCTGGTTCTGGCTCAAATGCGTAGACCTTACCCTCATCACCAACCATAGTAGAAACAAAATATGTAAAAGTTCCAGAATTTGCCCCAATATCTAAAACCGTCATACCTGGTTTAATTACATTTTTAAAGTTTTTGATCTCGTGCCTTTCGAGAAATCTCTGATGTTTTCTTAGAAACCATCTATACACCCTCTCATTTTTCCTGAGAAAGTCAAAAAATCTAATTGTTCCACCATTTCTTAATACCCCACTATTTGTAGCTAGTTTGGTGACTCTTCTTTGCAGTGATTTGTTTGAATCCGGAATGTTCACAGACACTATGGTAGCACATTGGCGATCTTACGGGGAATTAGTTGTGGAAGATCTCAATTGACTAATTAGCAGCGGTCTAGGTATATCTAAACAGTGCACTCGTTTGTGGTACACCATTTCTCTGCCTCTTCAACGGCCCTTCTCATAAATGCTACTGATTCAACAGGATATTTTCCTATTGCAGTTTCTTCAGAAAGCATCACTGCGTGTACGCCATCGAAAACAGCATTTGCAACATCAGAAACCTCAGCATTAGTAGGTACTATATTGGTTGTCATGGATAGAAGCATCTCTGTTGCAGCAATAACAAATTTATTGTTATCTAAAGCTATTTTTGTAAATTTCTTTTGAAGAGGTGGAACCTTTTCTATACTTGTAGCCTTTCCCAAATCTCCTCTTGCTATCATAATTCCATCTGATACCTCAAGTATTTTTATGTAGTTTCTAACCCCCTCAACTGACTCAATTTTTGATATTACAAAAGATTTCGGAAGTATACCTTTAACTTTTAAGACTTGATCTTGAGTTTCAGTAAAGGAGATTGCAATAAAATCAAATTCAGTAGTTTCACAAAACTTCAATATTTCCAGACCCTTTATATCGAGAAGTTTTTTAACTTTATTGTTTACATCTACCTCGGAAAGATTATTAATAATTTCTTGGTACTGTTTAATATCACCATAAGCGCTATTTATTCTGATTACATCCATACCTTCTGAAATCATTGCCTTGATAATATTTTTATCTACAGAAGATGGGCCAATCGTCGCAATTATCTTTGTTTTGCGTGAGAGCATTAAATAATTCTACCATCTTAAAAATCTGAACATGTTTTTCTAATAGCATTGTGTTCAAGGTAATAGTGGTGAACCTACGGATAAATTTATCGAACCTTCTTTCAGCTCAATTATGGATAGTTTAATACATCTTTCTAATCTCTTATTTGGGACGAGTTGAGTTTTCTTAGGAGGTATTAGAGGAATCCTACCCCCTTTTTATCTTAAAAGAGATGGGGATGCTAAAGTCCGTTGGGTTTACGATTAAAAATTAATGTTACTCTGACCCTCTAAATTGTTTGGTATTTTTAATTCTGGCTCTCCATACAGAATATTATTCGAAGTTTGTTAGAGTATTTGGAAGAAAAAACTAGAGAGTCTCTGCTTTATTTCATGAGACTCTCTTATAAGTTAGAAAAAGAATTTTTATCTGTGCATCTGGTGAGGGTATACAGGATTGAAGTACCAAGCCTTGATTTTCCTCAACATATATCCTTAATGCTAAATCTTCTTCGTCGATAACCTCTCTTTCTCCAGACTCAAGTTCCCTCTCGTATTTCATAATATCTGTTTTTACGTAGGTTTCCTTTGTCAGAAGTGAGTAAGTGAATACACCTTCTGTACTATTTATTACAAAAATGTCTCCCTCGTTCAAAAGATTAAGGTCATATCCACGCTGGTGTATCATAAGAACAACAGAGCTTCTATTCTTCCACGCTATTTTATGAATAACAAATTCTTCCCTATCCAATACCTCATAAAGTAATACTTGCATTTTGATTGGATACTCTATTCCTAGTTTTGGAATTTCACCTGTTCCAAAGCTAGTGTCGTTTTCCCCCCATGGGTATTTTTTTATGGGAGTTACTACTGTAGGCTCTAGCGTGGGTACTGTCGTGGGCTCCACCACAATCATTTTGGTTTCTTCTATAACAGGCGTGTTGGTATGTTGTAGTGTGACTTCTTCCTCTGTCCGTACTGCTGTAGTGAAAACACTATGGGCACTTAATGAGAAGATTGCTATAGCTACAATGAACAATAGTAATCCCATTCTCACTTTCGTTTTCATGTTTCTCCTTTATCCTATAGATTATTATTAGAAATAATATGACATAAATAAAGATATTTGGGAAGCACTATTAAAGAACTACTACTGAGAATGTAACAGGACGGCTGGCTCCCCATACAGAACTTTGTCAGAAGAGTATTACTGAAGGTTTTTTGTGTAGATAATTAGGATTTAGATAATACGAGTTAAGATAGAAAGTAAAGGTGGTTAGATAGTGTGATAGTACTGGTGACCCTACAGGGGATCGGTAGTTTGGTAGAATATACCTGTGAAAATATTTAAATATCTGGTCACCTTATTATTGATAGTACTTCCCATCATTTATTCCTATGGGCAGGAGATGTTCCGTGGTGAGGTTACTGAGATATTGGAAGAAAAGTCTGATAATAATTCTTATCAAAAGCTTAAGGTCAGGCTAGATACTGGAGAAGATATTGTAGTTGAAAGTACATTCTTGGAAACAGGAAAGGTTCTAGAATTTAAGAGAGGTAACCAAGTTTTACTTCAAAAATTACAAATAGGAGAAACAGAGAAACATATTATTACAGATTATTATAGAGCTAATTTTCTTATCTTTCTGTTTATTGTTTTCGTAGTTTTATCAGTGTTAATTGGTAAAAAGTATGGGTTTTATTCAATACTGGCGATGGGTTTTTCATTCTTAGTGATATTTAAGTTTATTCTGCCTCAAATAGTATATGGCAGGAATCCTGTTTTTATTACAGTATTAGCTTCGTTATTCATTATTCCTGTAACGTTTTACCTATCCCACGGGTTTAACAAGAAAACTCATATAGCAGTTATTAGTACTATTATTACATTGGTTGTTACCTCGATAATCACAGCGGTATCAGTAAATGCAGCTCATTTAACTGGTTATTCTTCTGATGAGGCTATGTTTTTACAAATTGGGAATCAAAGTATAAACATGAAGGGAATTCTACTTGCAGGGATAGTAATAGGATTTTTAGGTGTTTTAGATGATGTAACAGTTTCTCAGTCTAGTGTTGTAGAACAACTAAAAAAATCAAATAAGAATCTTTCGACACTAGAGCTTTATAGTTCCGCAATAAAAGTGGGAAGAGACCACATTTCTTCGATGACAAATACTTTAGTTTTGGTGTACGCAGGAGCATCTCTACCTCTTCTTTTGCTTTTTATCAATAATCCTCAGCCTTTTGGACAGGTAATAAGTATGGAACTAATTGCAGACGAAATAGTGAGAACTTTAGTTGGAAGTATTGGATTAATATTAGCAGTACCTTTAACTACTCTTATAGCCTCTGTAGTTAGTGATACTGAATAACTTGGTGAACCTTATTATCCCTAGAGTGGAACACCCTGTTTGAGTATATTAGCGTCTTGTAGTATATTTCTATCAATAAAATAAAGGAGAACGGAGATGTTTATAATAAAGGTTTATACGCCGTATATTGGAGTGCATAAGTGGTTATCGTGGAGCGAACCTACCTCATTTTTAGTAGTAACCGAGGATGTGCATGACGCGGTAAAAAGAGTGCTATGTCTTCTTCCTAAGATATCAAAAGATATTATGGAAGTAGTTAAGGAGGAAGTTCCAGAAGCAGCAGAGAAGGGAAACGGTTACGATATATCTGTTAATTACATTAAAGAAGTAGAGAATGGGGTATACAGAGTCACTAAATGGTAAAAACAAACAGGTATTTTATTAAATAAACTCTTCAGACCTTTTTGGAGAGTTTTTTCTTTGGTGACCCTACGGATAAAAATTTCAAACACTCTTATATAGAAATTATCGATAGTTTAGTTCAGCTTTCGGAGGTTTTAGTGAGGGTGAGAAAGTGTGTTTAGAAAATAAAAAGCAGTGATGGGCAAGTTCACTGCTTTATTGATTAGTTTAGGTAAGTTTCTTCACCTAGAACTACCTTTCTTCCTTCAACGACAGTAAGTATGTCACCGTCCTTTAAGAGAAGAAGTTTACTCTTTCCCCAGAACTTTCTAATAGTTTCATATTTTGATTCATCATAATGTGGGCATATCTCAAAGTTTATAAAACTAAGACCTGGAAAGAGGCCAGCGCCACGTTCATTCTCACCTGGTACTAGCTCCGCTAAACGTACACTTGGTGCACAAACCATACTTCCAGCACTAGTGCCAACATATGTTGTTCCTGATGATAGTAGTTCCTTTAAGTACTGGTCCAGGCCTCTTCTTATTATCCAGTAGAGCAGGTACCCAGGAACTCCCCCAGCCATCCACAGTATGTCTGGCTTTCCTATAACTTCTTCAAGGGTGTCTTCTCTGGAGAAAGCTTCCAGCTCAACTACTTTTAAGCTTTTCCACAGTGATTTCGCTACCTTAATTGATTCGCCCAATTTCCATGCTCCCCATTTTTGTCCATTTGACGCTGTAGGAATATAGACCACATTTTTGTTTTGATAGTCTCTTCCAAGGAAATCTTTGAGTCGGACAACGCTTTTTGGGTGTTTCATCTGAGATGCTAAAAACAACCTCATTATTTTCTCCTTTGCTATAACTATTTTCACTGGATTATAACAAAAGAGGATATATTTATCAATACTACAGGGTATGGTGACCCTACTTGTTCTAGAGTGGAACACCTTTGTAGAATCGTTAATTGTTCAGAGTGACATTTTAGTTAATTCCTAATAGCTAGCACTTTGTCTGTAAGAATAGCTATATATCCTTAAAAGTATTTACCCACATATGAATGGAACACTTAAAAATCCCCTCCTTGGTTTTAACTTAGAGGGGATTTAAATTTTCTATCTCAGAGCAGCACAAACTTCAGGATATACATGGCTACCGCCTGATGGATAGTTGTTCTCAACAATATAGAATTGGAAGCATATTTCATTCTGCCATTTCTTTACCCCGCAGGGCATAGCTACAGAGCTATGTGCGGTAACTTCGTCACTATAGCTGCAATTTGCCTCTTCGTAGGATGTAAAGTATCCCATATAGCCTACCCCGTAGTCTGAACTGTTACTTATCTCTACCAGTACAGGGTCTTGTTCCTCCAAGTAAGGACACTCAAAAACTTCTGCATTGCATTTTTCCCTACGTGCTGTAACAGCTATGTTTGCTTCCATGTATTCAGTAAAATCACTATGAATACG
>JAHIRX010000015.1 GCA_018818485.1 Patescibacteria group bacterium | reverse complement strand
TGGGATATATTCTATTACCAAAGTTATCTATCAAAAGGTACCTCTTATAGTAGAAATGCAAAAAGTTAACTCATATCTTTCTCAAAAGGCAGATAGATTAGCTGAGATTGAGAAAGTACTTTTGAGTGTGAGTGACGATACAATATTTCTTCATAATTATCTTCCTGATAATTTCGATATTCAAAATTATATGGTTGATTTTGTAATTGCTACAGCTCAGTCAGGTTTCTTGGTAGATAGGTTTTTACCAAGAGAAGAATCTGATAACGTTATTTCAGTCTCAGTTTACCTGAGTGGTAAGGGCGACTTAGTATCTCTTGTTGGTGAACTTGAGAGCATGGAGAGAATAACAGAGATAGTGAGTATTGATTATAGTAGAGAACTTAGTGAGGACCAGATTAGAATGGTTGTAAATACTTTTAGTATGAAAAAGCAATGAAAAAGTTCTTAATTACATTAGCTACATTCATATTCGTTGTTCTTCTGTGGATAGGTTTGGGTGTCAGACGTGTTCACAAAACTGCATATGTCTCTTCGGCAACACTTGACATAGCTACTCCTATGAATGTTACTATTGATGTAGACTTTATAAAAAGTTTGAACCCTGCCTATGGAACCGAATAATGTAAATCAAAGTATAGGAAAAAACTCTAGCGCTGCCAGCAGCTTTAGAACTTTTATTCTCACTCTATCAATCTCACTAATTGTGTTTAGTGCTATTTATTATGTAATGAGTAGTTCTGGAATGGACACAGATGTGTTTGAAAATTCATTAAGCGATAATTCAGTAACAGAAGAGTCCGTAAAAGGAACTTCTTCAGAGTCAGTGTTTGGAGAAATTGCCACAAGGGAACCTGAAACCCAGGCGAGGTTTGTGTTAGCAGGAACTGATGAGGTTGAAGAAACAACACAAAGTACCACTACAGTACCAGAAACAGGAATCCTGAGCGTTACGACAGGATTATTTGGAGCACTAATATTCTTTATTGCAGGGATAATAGTTGTAGCACTAAATCCTCGTAAGTTAGCTCTTGATACCTTTGAAAAAACTGTAACGAGAGAGTAGTTTTTATATTTTAATTTACTAAAGTAGCCCTCACTATTAAACGTTTTGTTTTTGTTCCTGCTGGCCAACAAGTCATAAGTACAATTGTTGATTCGTTTAGATATTTTGGTTTCCACTCAGCTAGTGGATCAACTAGATTAGGTTGCAAAATTTCTTGTCCCTCAACCTTGTATACAAATTCTTTAGTATCGTAGTCAATATAAACCTCATCTCCAATTTGCAAGTTTCCAAGTGTAGAAAAGATAGTTTTATAGTTTCTAGGGTTATAAAACCAGGGTAGAACTGAATGACCATATATAAAAGCGTTTCCTGTCTTTCCAGGTAATGAGGATCCGTTATAGTGGCCAAGAGAATCTTTTGGGCTTAAGTTAGCTGAGTTCGTTTCTACAAGGGCGTCTTTTATTCCAAGTCTAGGAATAGAGAGATAAAAATATTGTGGTGTTTCTTCTAAAGTTACAATTTGTTTATCCTGAGAACTTAGTTCTAAAAATTCAAATTCTCTAAACCCGCTGGCTACACCTAGTACTGTAGATTCTGCAGCTCCTGAGGTATCATCCTGTGTTTTAAAAGATACAAGGGGAAATACTACTTGAGTGCTTAATATCAAGAAACCAAGAGCCATTAGTATTCCAGACAGTACCTTTGACTTAAAGTAGAAGCTAAAATTTATAGATTTATATATTGGGTCAAAAGACTCATCTTTTATATATACTTTTGGTCTTGTATCACCCATATTATAATATTTTTTCTGCAGCTAAATTTAATGCCATTTCAGGATCATATTCTCCCAGTTTTGTTCCTCTGTCTATCTTTTGAAGCTCATCAAAGATTCTTAAAATATCTTCTTTTGAATAAAGTTTTGATTGGCCCTGTGCCTTTGCTTTCACAAAGCTAGATTTCTTAACAAAAGAAGGGGAGTTAAACTTTGCCGCTGCTATACTTCTTAGTCCGTACAGAATCATAGGAAATATCTCAAATGGTGAGACCTGATCTTCAAGTAATTTGGATAGTTCGTTATATGTTTTTGATCTTTGTTTATAAAACAAGGCATCAATAAACCTAAATATGTTGCTTTGCGGGGATAGTTCACTAGCATTTTCTTTTGCTCCTAAGGCAGAAGCACTTTTAATGAACGCGTTTGTTTTTGGTAAATTTCTGTCTGAAAGAATGATAAGTGTTGTTTCAGAGGGAATTAATTTTATCTTTTCTATAAACTTATCTACATTCATTCTTCCCATGCTAGTAACATCCAAAACTATGAATGGTGGGTTTCCAAAAAGATCGTTTGAATGAGCTTTTTCAGTAAGTTGTTCGGGAGTAGTATCAGTAATACTTAACTCTATTCTTGAGTCGGAATCAAGTTTCTTTTGTTGATTTTTAATTAGGATTCTAGATTTTGAAATATCATCCCCATGAACAATATAGATCATAAAGATATTTTATCAGTTCCCTTTGTATCCAAAGATATACTTTTGGATATACGCATGAATTTGATCAAAGTTTCCAGTCTGTGGAACTAACACGTACTGTCCTGCATATAAAGTTGTATCCTCAGGAGCATAAAGCAATCCTCCTGCATCAGCCTCACTTCTATCATCTAGCACTACGGATATCATTTTTTCAAAATCAATTTGTTGGGATAGAAGATAAAAACTTTGAATTGTTTGGAAATCTATATTTGTTACCACATTTTCCACATATATATCGTAAAGCCCTTTTAGTTTTGCAGGATTAATTAAAGTTTCGATGGATAAAGCCTTTTCTTTTATTGCAGAGATAACATTTTGCTGTCGCTTCGCACGGGCGAAGTCAGTTCCTTCGTTATTATCGCCTTTTCTAGATCTAACGTACTTTAAGGCTGTGGGACCATCCATGGTTTGCAGCCCTTCTTCAAAGTGGACAGTTTCATATCTACATGGCCAGATGTACCAAGGAGCAGTTCCTTCTTCTTCAAGGTCTCGTCCTACATCAGTAGAAACACCACACGAATCATTTTCTTTTCCCTCGATAGGATAAGCATAGTCTGTGAATGAATTTTCTACATAGACATCAACTCCACTAATTATGTCCACTGCCTTTTCAAAAAGCTCAAAAGTAACCAATACGTGATAGTGAATAGGAACTCCCATAACGTTTTCAACAACTTCCTTTAATGTACGCATTCCTTGAACTGCATATACCGCATTTATTTTTGAGTAATAGTCATTTATCCATAAATCACGGGGGAGGGAAATCATAACAATATCGTTATCTACGTTTCCAATGGAAGCAACAAGAATAGTATCAGTTAAAAGGGGACTCTCATTGCCATTTCCAAGCTTTCTTCTGTCTGATCCAAGTATTAATATGTTGGTCCTGCCATCGCTAGATTCTAAGTCTGCTGCTGCAACGTTTGCAATGATACTAATAGGGTTAAAAGATGATTTAATTTTATCTTTGAACAAGAATAGGACACCAAATACAGTGGTAATAATTACAAGCATTGGCAGGACTTTTAAAAATCCACGAGGTTCTTCAACCTGAAACGCTTTTATACTCTTTTGTTTTTGTAAATCTACGTATTTCATTCTAGTAGGCCCCAATTATATATATAAAATGCTCAGGATCAAGGCTAGCGTGGCCTACTAAAACTCCATCAATCTCATCAATTTTTGATATATCTTCAATGTTCTCTTTATTTACAGATCCCCCATATATCAAAGTAGCCTTTTCGGGTAGGGCGGACCTAATGTTTTGAACCCCAGATATTATTTCAGAGGGGTCTTTTTCGTTGTATTTACCATCTTTAGAGATATTTTTTGGGTCTTCCCAGGCTAGGATCACACCCTCTTTGTAGTATTTGGTTACTAATTCAGGATCAACGAAGCATATGATAGGAATAATGCCATTTTCCAAACACAAATCTCTCTTTTGAATAACAAGTTCTTCAGGCTCGTTTCTTTCACTATGCCCAACAATGCAGTATTCACAGAATTCTTTTATTTGAAGAACCCCGGTATCTCCAGTATGAGCCCCTTGCTTTTCAGGGGATACGTCTTGACCACAAAGATCTATTTCTGTTTCGTTTGTTAGTTCATGGATTAGAGAAATATGAATGTGGGAGGGCGCGAGTATAACCTTTTTATTATCTTTTAATACCTTTTTGATATCAGTAATACCCTTAACCCACTTAGTTAAAGTTTCCAAAGTTAAATTCATTTTCCAGTTAGCAATAATGTATTTCATGACAGGTTTTTCAATGTTTTCTCTATTAACCCCGGCAAATTCTCGATATCCTCATGTGTATATTCATACCCTAAAACATTTAGACAGCTAAATACAATACCAATATCTGTATATATCTTATCTGCAAATTGGCAACCTACAAGGGAATGAATTAGTACATTTCCCCCAATCTCACCAACTTTTGATTTACCGCACCCCATCGGACAGTTAGAACAAGATGGATAATTGCCTCTCTCTACACTCATTTCTTCGCTTCTTGAAAGAATTTCATTATATATCTTTTCGTATTCCAAGAAGTTTTCGGGCTTAAAAATTTCTGTTCCTGTTATAACAATTCCTCCCACTTTTCTTTCTTTGAGGTTTTGCTCAAGGAAGTCTTCTGGGGTAGTGAAGTACCCGTCAAGGATGATCTTGTCGTTTTCAAAGGTTAAAATACTCTTTTTTCCTGGTAAACCCAAATCGTTTATTTTCTCTTGTAGAGGCAAAAAGTTAACTTGAGAGTTTTGTATTTCCAAAACAGTTTCTCCTTCCGACCTTCCATAGATAACAAGGGCGTCAATGCCTGCAAATCTCATTCTTAAACTAAGCCCGCCCCCAATATATATGTCTTCAATTACACCATCGTTGTTAACAAGCACACATGTTTTTGAAACAAAAGGAAAATACCCGTTTAAAGGACCTATGGAAAAGATTAATGGGTTTTCTTCTTTGTATGTTTCGTAAAGTTTTAGTCCCAATCCAATCCCACCAATAAAAGTATTTAAATCTGCAAAACTTTTTGTTTCAGATTGCTTCCTAGATAGATCTATTGAAAGTATCTTTTTTGCTTTAGTATCAATCATTTTCAGTTATTTCAAATACCTCTTTTGGGCATATACTTTTTATCTTTTCAATATCTAAAACACTTACCCTTGGATCAATTTCTACTTTGTAGCTATTTTCAGATTCTCCCTTAAAGATTCTAATTAGGCTTTCTTCAAGACCCACTTTTTTTAATTGTCTTTGGGATTCAAGAATACAAAGCTCACATCCGTTGCATTTATCTTCTTGTGTTGCTTTTAAGTTTTTTGCCATAACTAAAGCTAATTAAGGGCCTCAATTCCAGGAAGTATTCCGTTTGCAAGATAGTTTAACATAGCACTACCCCCTGTGGATGTGAAACTAAACCTATCTATCAAACCAAGCTTAGTCATAGCAGCTATTGAGTCCCCACCACCAATGACTGAGTATATACTTCCTTCCTGAGTTTTTTGGACTATTGCTTCGGCTATTTTCCTTGTACCTACAATAAATTCATCCTCTTCATAAACACCCACTGGGCCAGCCCACAACACAGTTTTTGCACCACTTAACATCTCAATATATTTATCAACAGTTTGAGGAGAAATATCTTTGTGTTCTTCCTTGTAGTCGTTTGCTAAAACAAGGTTTTGAGGAACTTCTGTACTCCAATTGAAGGATAGTAGCCCACTTAACATAACAAAGTCAGCTGTCATAAGAAATTTTTCTATCACCGGCATCTTGCTTTCAAGTTTTGCACCCCCTATTAGAACCATAAATGGTTTTTCTGGTGTGTTAAGTTTGTCTAAAGTTTCAATTTCAAGTTGTAATCTTAGCCCCGCGTAAGATGGTAGAAATGCTGGCATACCAACAATAGAAGCATGTTCTCTATGACATGTTGCAAAAGATTCGTTAACGTAAATCTCTGCTTTTTTAGAGAGCTCCTCTGCAAAACTTTCATCGTTTTTTTCCTCTCGAGGATCAAATCTTAGATTTTCTAAAAGTTCATAATTACCCTCCCCAAGATTTTCATCAAAGTATGGTCTAAGTTGTTTTGTGCTAAGTTCTTTCCTGTATTCACCCCCAGGTTTACTTATATGTCCAGCAATTATTGGTATACCGCCCTTTTCAGTGATGTATTTAAGTGTGGGTAGGATATTATCTAATCTAAAAGTGGTTAGGATCTTTCCATCTTCAAGGGGAACATCAATATCGCATCTAACAAATACTCTGGTTCCTTTT
>JAHIRX010000014.1 GCA_018818485.1 Patescibacteria group bacterium | reverse complement strand
CTACATACAAGAGTTTTATGGTTTGACACGAAGCTTTCCATCTGCTATTCTCCACAAAAACTAGAAAGTGGAGGTAATAATGAACAGTTCGTACTGTAATATCAGCATCGAGATTTGCCTTGACAGTTTTATAGAGGCACTTAACTTTATAAAGGAAAAAAATCCGTGTCCCCCGTGGCTCTCGGAATTTAATTTTAGCAACGATGAAAGTTTCGGAAGAGTTGTTGAGGAAGTCAGGGTTGACCTAAAGATATATATGTCTCCCTTTGAGTACCAACCAGTTATACTTGACAGGGGATCTGGTGAGACAGAAGAAGAGTATAAACAACGCCTTAAGGCCCAAGTAGGAGAGCCAAAGAAGAACAAACGTGAATACGAGGAATTCAAGAAAATTCTCGGAATACCTTAAATTAAATTTATTCCCCTATTTTTAATAAAGAAATGGGGGAATAACTATTTCACCATCATTTCAGCCATTTCAACAAGTCTTGTAGCGTATCCCCATTCGTTGTCATACCAGGCCAAGATCTTGATTAGATCTCCATCTACAATCCTAGTCATACTTAGATCTACAATTGCAGAATGTGGGTCACCAATAATATCTGAGCTAACTATTGGTTCCCATGTAGTTTTAAGCACCCCTTGATAAATTGGATTTTTTTCTGCTTCTTCAAAAGCTTTATTTATCTCTTCTACACTTGTTTTTTTATCAATAAGCATTACTACGTCTATTAAGGACCCCGTTATTATAGGGACTCTTATGGAAATCCCATCAAATTTATCTTTTAGATCAGGTATTGTTTCTGTAGTAGCTACTGCTGCGCCTGTTGTTGTAGGTACAATATTTTGCCATCCTGCTCTTGCTCTTCTAAGATCCGGTTTTCTAGGATTGGGCGGTCCGTCCACAATATTTTGACCTGCTGTTACGGCATGAATGGTTGTGAGCATTGCTTTTTTAACCTTAAATTTAGAATGAATCACTGAAACTACTGGAGAGACGCAGTTTGTTGTACAAGAGGCGTTAGAAATAGCGTTTTGACCCAAATATTGACTATCATTTACACCCTTGAGGAATGTTTGAATGGTCCCATCTTTGGTAGGAGCAGAAACAATAACATTTTTAGCCCCACCTTCTAGATGTTTGTTAGCCTCATCGTTTTTAGTGAAAAAACCCGTACATTCCAACACCACATCAATATCTAACTCTTTCCAAGGAAGTTTTTCTGGTTCTTTTTCAGATAAAACCAAAGTTTTTTTGTTATCTACAACTAAATACGTTTCTTTTCCTGTTTCAGTAAAGAAACTTTTGTCTCCTTTAGCGTCTTCAATCCTAATTTCTTTACCATCTTCTTCTACATAAATATCTTTATCAAAAATATTATATGCAGTGTCATATTTAAGGAGATAAGCAAGTACTCGGGGATTAATTAGATCGTTAATGGCAACTACTTCAAGACCCTTTTCAAGCGCAATCTTAAAGGAAGCTCTTCCTATTCTTCCAAAACCATTAATTGCTATTCGGGCAGTCATAAGTTGAATAAATTATAGCCTACAGTTTAGAGTCTAACCACTCTTTTACCATTTCTTTTGGCATCGCACCTGTTTTTCTGTCTGTTTCTTTTTCGTCTTTGAGGATAACAAAGGTGGGAATACTCATGATTCCAAATTTAGAAGCTACATCTTGTTCAGCTTCTACATCCACTTTTTCAAAAGCTACTTTACCTTCGTATTCTTTTTCTAACTCTTCAAAAATAGGACCCATTACTTTACAGGGTCCACACCAATCAGCATAAAAGTCGATGAGTTTTATCATAGTTACTGCTCCTGTTAAAAAACTAATTAAATAGACAGGTACTATGATAACATAATCTTTGTATTGTCAAAATGCGAGATCTAAAGAATATAAAAACTGGAAAAAGTCGTGATAGCAACCAAATATCGGGGTTAGTAATATTCATTTTAATAGTTTTGGGAATTTTATTTGTCTCTGGCGAGAAGCTACTTAATAGGGTTTTTGATAGAAATTTAGTAATCCAGAAAGATTTAGCTGAAGAAAGATACTACTCTACATACTTAACCTCAGAAAATATATTTTCAGATTGGAATCCTGAGAAAAGCAAAGAGTCAGGAAGTGGTCCCGAGGTAGTTGGGACCTCTGCTGTACTTGTGGATATAAATACAGGGGAGATTTTATTTGAAAAAAATGCGTATGAACAAAAACCTATTGCTTCACTAGTAAAAATTATGACGGCAGTAGTAGCGCTTGAGCATAAAAACTTAGATGAAGAAATAATTATATCTCCACAGGCTTCTGAAATAGGGGAGAATGTTATGGGGATCTCTGCAGGGGAGGTTTATACACTCGAAGAGATGTTATATGGTCTTATGCTTAACTCCGGAAATGACGCAGCTTACGCTATAGCGGAAGGGGTTGCTGGAGATGTGGATACATTTGTGAAATGGATGAATATAAAAGCGGAAGAAATTAATTTGAGTGATTCTTTTTTTGGTGGTCCAAGTGGTCTTTATGGGGGAACTTACTCAACAGCAATTGATTTAGTTAAACTCTCCTATTATGCAATGAAAAAAGAAACATTTAGAGAAATTGTTAAAACATACGAGCTAGAATTTCCATATTCAGAAAAACATAAATACATTTATCTTTGGAATCAAACAAATTTATTAACAACATACCCAGGAGTAGCAGGAATAAAGACAGGGTACACAGAAGATGCAGGACTGTGTCTTGTTACATATGCAGAAAATGAGGGAAGGGAATTAATAGGAGTAATTTTAAATAGTATAGATAGAAAAGGGGATATGATTCTGGTGCTCGACTATGGTTTCCAATTACTTGGAGTTACCGTCGAGCACCATCTTCTTGATTATTAATTACCCTTCCCTTGTTAAGAAATTTTCAAGTTTTTCTAACACATCTTTTCCGAAAGATACCTTAGCGCGTAAGTCAATGTGAGTTTTACCATTCTTTAAATTAGATCCGAGTTTATAGGAAGTAACTTCAATAATGTCTATTTCTCCACATTTTTCGAGGGTTTTATCGACCGTATCATATAGTACTGCAATAAAGTTACTACCTAGAATTCCTGGACCCTTATCTGAATCAATAATCACTGTTATATCGAGCTCACCAGAGTAAACTTTTTGTAGAAACATAGAAGCTTTAATTCTTTGCCCGTCAAAGCAAATATCAGGTAGAGGTATTTCCTTGGACCTTCTTTTTTCAGACATTTTTCCTCTGCTTTCTGTTTATCTAATACCTAATTAGTAATTGCCAGCAGTGTAGCAGGGCAGAGGATATTTTTCAAATAAACCTATTGAAATACCCTTCATACTTTGTCATAATCCGAGTATGAAAGAAAATAACAATAAAAACATATTTCCCCTTGTGCTTATCGTTGGCGTTATCTTAATTTTAGTTGGTGGTGCCTACTGGTATTCTCAACAAATGAAGAAACTAGAACCTGAGAAACCTGCTGAACCATCTGGAGTTAGAATTATTGATGCTTCTGAATCTACTGAAGAGGAAGCTATTGTTGATGAAGAAATGGTTGAGGAAGAAGATACAGAGGAAGTCTCAGAAGAAATTACTGAGGATGAGTTAGTTACTATACTTAGTCAGTTGTTTGCAGATAAGTACGAGAAGGATCTTTCTGAAGTTAATCTAAGCATAGATGAGATTCAGGGAAGTTATGTAAGTGGTGGTGTTAGCTTTGAGGGGGAAATAAGTGGTGCATACTTTTACGCAGCAGAGGTTGGTGGTGAGTGGAGTATTGTGTTTGATGGTAATGGAACCACACCATGTGATGTTTTAGAAGCCGTAGACTTTCCTGTTGATATGGCTCCAGAATGTTGGGATGAGATCAATATGGAACTTGTAGTTAGAGAGTAATACAGAACTAACCCAATAAAAATACATTGTGATAGTATTAAAAACGTGTCTGAGGAAATATTTTCTAAACTAAATCCCCAACAAGTTGAGGCAGTTAAACACTTGAATGGCCCAGCTTTAGTAGTAGCAGGTCCAGGTAGTGGTAAAACCCGAGTACTTACCAATAGAGTGGCATTTTTAATCCAAGAAAAAAAGATTTCTGAGATGGAAATTCTGTGTGTAACTTTTACCAATAAGGCATCTGATGAGATTGAGTACAGAGTTAAAAAGATGCTTGGAAAAGACACAAAGCTTCCCTGGAGTGGAACATTTCATAGTGTGTGCTCAAAAATATTAAGAAAAGAAGGCTTTCAGATGGGTATTCCCCCTTTTTATGTGATTTATGATACTGACGACTCAGCAAGTTTAATTAAAGGAATCTTGAAAGATTTTGGAATAGATTCAAAAAGATTTCACCCTAAAGCTGTATTAGAAACTATATCAAGTGCCAAATCAGAGTTAGTTAGTGCCTCTGAATATCAAAGTTATGCTCAAGGATACTTTCAAAGAACTGTTGCCAAGATTTATCCTGAATACCAAAAGAGACTAAGAAAGAATAATGCCTTGGATTTTGATGATCTTTTGTTTGAAACAGTTAAACTATTTGATCAATTTCCCGAAGTTTTAAAGAAATATCAAAATATTTTTAAATATATTTTGGTTGATGAATATCAAGATACGAACAGGGCACAATATGTGCTTACCACACAGCTTTCTGATGCACATAAAAACCTTTTTGTTGTTGGAGATATGAGTCAGGCCATTTATTCTTTCAGAGGTGCGGATTACAGAAATATCCTTAACTTTCAGAAAGATTATCCTGATGCAAAGATATACAACCTGGAACAAAACTATCGATCAACACAAACAATTTTAGATGCTGCAAAGGGTGTAATTAAGAATAACTCTACACACATAGCTCTAGATTTATGGACAGAGGAAGGTGAGGGAGAAAAGTTAGTTGTATTCACTGGGGGATCGGATAGGGAAGAGATAGCGTTTGTTATTAATGAAATGGTGGATCTTTTATCAAGTGGAAAGTCTTACGAAGAAGTAGCAGTATTGTATCGAACAAATGCTCAGTCGCGTTTAATGGAAGAAGAGTTAATTAAAAACAACATCCCATATCGAATTTATGGTGGTGTACGGTTTTATGCTAGAAAAGAGATAAAAGATATCGTTTCTTTCTTGAAGGTTATTCATAATCCTAAAGATAGTGTTTCATGGAAAAGAATAATTAATGTACCTCCAAAGGGAATTGGTCAAAAAAGTGTTGAAAAGATACAGAAAAATGGTTGGGATTTAGAAGAAATATCTAAAAAGACAAAAATTCCTTTTAGAAAGTGGGTTGAGGGGAAGGGAAAATTATCAACCCTTGAGCTAATGGAAGAAGTTTTAGCTAAAACAGGCTATATCAAGTGGCTTAAAGATGAGGGAGAAGAAAATATATATAGAATTGAGAATATTGAGGAATTAAAGTCCGTAGCTTCAAGGTTTGTAGAGCTTTCTGAATTTTTGGAAAACGTTGCTCTTATTGAAAGTTCATCAAAACCATCTGCTGTAAATTCTGATTCAGTTACTCTTTTAACAGCTCACGCATCAAAAGGGTTGGAGTTTCCTGTTGTATTTATTATTGGTATGGAAGAGGGACTCTTTCCGCATTCAAATTCTCTTACTGAGCTTGCCGAGCTTGAGGAAGAGCGAAGGCTTTGTTATGTGGCAATTACTAGAGCTAAGGAAAAAGTATATCTAACTAATGCTAAATCAAGACTTTACTTTGGAAGAGTACAAGCAAATTTACCCAGTAGGTTTTTGGGTGAAATACCTAAGAACCTGGTAGATGCACGTGGAATGACCCTAAAAGATTACTTTAAACGTTTAATTAAAAACGATGATGATTTTTTAGATGATATGGAGCAAGATCGTGGCAGTTTTCATTGGGACTGATTTGAGTTTAGGTTCTCACAGTGGTATTGTACGGTTTACTATATTAGGATACTAAAAACTAAGGAGGGCACTTTGGATGAGAAGAAGAAAGATTTTGCAATAGTAAAAGATGATGGGTATCTAATCTATTATGTGTTTGGGCTTGTGAATGGCTAGAAACCTCTGATGATGGATTCAGTAATGAGCCAAAATGGTAGCTACTGTTCTTTAAGTGAGCTCGAAAACGCAGTGTCAGTTTTAGATTTTCGTTCACTTTTAGGTTCAAAAGATACTGGGCCAGAGCTATTTCACTTTACTTTAGAGGCAGAAGAAGCAATAAAAACCT
>JAHIRX010000013.1 GCA_018818485.1 Patescibacteria group bacterium | reverse complement strand
TTTATATCCTAAAGATGGTTTAACCCCATTAACAGTATCTAGTTCAGTACCATAGGTGTAATCAGTTTTTTCGTAGTAGAACTTATCATCTCCCCTTAGGTCTTCTAATAAGTCTAAAACTGTATCTCCTGATTCAAGTTCTA
This sequence comes from Patescibacteria group bacterium, assembly GCA_018818485.1. Taxonomy (GTDB): domain Bacteria; phylum Patescibacteriota; class WWE3; order UBA101185; family UBA10185; genus JAHIRX01. The sequence goes on along the minus strand of JAHIRX010000013.1, from coordinate 5,140 downwards.
CAAAGTAACTTTTATTCCCAACTACAAGAGTTACGTTTACAGGATGTTCTTTTTCGGCTTTTTCAACTTCATCGTCGTACTCTCTAAGGTCTCCTTCTTTTAGTACAGATTTTACATAAAAGAACGAAAAGATTAATAAAATTACGTAAATAGTGGGAAAGTATTTCTTAGCTTTTTCCATATTAATCATTTTAGCATTTAGAACTGAGGTATAATATAATCGATTGGATTAGCCCCCATAGCTCAGCGGATTAGAGCACTCGTCTTCGGAACGAGGGGTCGGGAGTTCGAATCTCTCTGGGGGCGCCAGAGATTTAAATTATAATTTACAAATATTTGGGGGCGTAGCTCAGTGGTAGAGCACTCGGCTCTTAACCGAGGTGTCGAGGGTTCGAATCCCTCCGCCCTCACCATATACTTAAGATATAATTAAAACATGATTAAAGCCCTTATCTTTGATTTTGATGGAACTATTGCAGATACCCTTCCTTTTGCTGTTAATACTGCAATTGAGCTCAATCGTGAGTTAAAACTTCTTGAGGAAGATAAAATTGATATTGAGAAGTTTAGAGGAATGAGCTCCGAAGATTTTTATAAAAGCCTAGGAATATCTAAATTTAAACTCTTTATTTATACATTTAAGTTTTTAAATAGACTAAATAAGAATATTGAGGGATTAGTGACATTTGATGGTCTTCCTGAAGTACTTAAAACACTTAAAGATAAGGAAATTATTCTAGGTATAGTTACATCAAATACAGTAGGTATGGTTAATAAGTTCATTAAAGATGATCAGATTGAGTACTTTGATTTTATTAAACAATGTCGTTTTGTATTTGGAAAAGGTAGGAAGATTAAAAGAATAGTTCGTAAGTTAGGTATAAAAAATGATGAAGTTATATATATTGGAGATGAAACTCGAGATATTAAGGCTGCAAGAGACGCTGGAGTAAAAGTAGCATCTGTTACTTGGGGCTATAACGTTGAAAATGTACTTAGTGAGGCAAAACCGGACTACATTTTAAGACGTCCTCAAGACATTTTAACCCTAATTGGCTGATTTTTTACCTTTTCTGAGATAGAATAACGATAGTTGCCGGGGTGGTGGAATGGTAGACACGCTATCTTCAGAAGGTAGTCCACTTTGTGGGTATGGGTTCAAGTCCCATCTCCGGCACCAGTACTTTTTTTGGTATAATTTGATGCATCTGGGCGAGTGGCGGAATTGGTATACGCGCAACGTTGAGGTCGTTGTGGGAGTTAAATCCTGTGCAGGTTCAAGTCCTGTCTCGCCCACCAAAAGATAAATGACTAAAAGGGCAAAACTATTAATATCTTTATTTCTTACTGGTGTTCTTGCTACTTTATCTATTTCCTTTAGTTATGCTGCAGATGAGCAAATAGAAAGTTTTTACTCTGAAATCGAGGTTAATACTGATGGAACCATTGAAGTAAAAGAAACTATTCAATATAACTTCCAGGATTTACCTAACAAACATGGTATTTATAGGTATCTTGATTATAAAAGAGAGAACCAGGAAGGTAAGAAATATGTCTTATCTACAACAGTCTTAAGTGTTACAGATGAAAATGGTAACTCTTATCAATACGATGAATCTAAAAAGGGAGACTATATTCGATTAAAAATTGGAAATCCAGATAAAACCATTACGGGAATACACACATATATTATTAATTATGAAGTATCTGGTGCTTTTACATATTTTTCTGATCATGATGAGTTTTATTGGAATATAAACGGTACAGAATGGCCCGTTCCTATCAAAAAGGTTGAAGGAGATGTAACGCTCCCCGGTAGTATACCTTCTAATAAGATACAGGTAGTGTGTTACGAGGGGTCTTACGGGAGTTCATATAAAACTTGTTCCACTTACATTGGTGACAACGATGCTAGAGCTGTTTCTAGTAGAGCTTTTTCATCTGGGGAAAATTTAAGTATTGCAGTCTCTTTTCCTAAAGGATACGTTTCTGAACTAAAAGCAAAAAGAGATACATCAGGCTTTCTTGAAATAATATTTATGATTTTAGTGGTCATCTTTGGTCTTTTCTGGTATATTTTTGTGCCTCTTAAAGTATTTCAAAACTGGAATAAAGACAGAAAAAACACAAAACAAAAACAAAGAATTGTTGCAGCATGGTTTCAACCACCAGAATTTGCTCGTAAAAAGTTTACACCAGCTGAAACCGGTCTTGTTTTAGATAAAATTACTGATCATAAAGAGGTAACTGCTACGTTAATTGATTTGGCACAGCGAGGTTACTTAAAAATTATTCAGGAGAAGAAGAATAAGTTCAAGTTTGAAAAACTAAAGGAATTTAAGACGGGAGGAAACATTGAAAAGTATGAAGTAACCCTATTAGAAGGTATTTTTGGAGATAGTAAAGAAGCCGATCTTAAGAAATTAAAGAATAGTGCAAGTTTCCATACAAAAATTAAAGAATTTCAAAAGCAGCTTGAGGAAAAGGTAATGGACATGATGATGTTTGAGAAAAAACCTTCTAGTGTTGACGCAAATAATATCCTCTTAGGAGTTGCTGGATTTTTTATTCCAAATCCCTTTCTTATATTTACTGCACTTGCTTTAGGTCGTAAATCAGCAAAAAGAACAGATACTGGGATAGAAAAGTATTCTGAGGCTAAATCTCTATTAAACTTTCTTAAGTCTCAGGATGAACAACTTGATTTTCAAGCTAAGAATCAAATGTTTTTTGAAAAGCTTCTTCCATACGCAACAGTATTTGGGGTTGAGGATGTTTGGGCAAAGAGATTTTCTGATCTTAAGTTTAAACCTTCTGATTGGTATGAAGGAGATCTTAGTAATGCAGCCATGTACACAGCTTTTAGTAGAAGTTTTGGAAGTTCTGTAAGAACAGCAACTGGACCTACCAGTACAACTAGCTCGTCAGGATTTAGTAGTGGGTTTTCTGGTGGTGGCGGCTTCTCAGGAGGCGGAGGGGGCGGTGGTGGAGGAGGTAGTTGGTAACCAAATTTGTATTAGAGCACTAACTCAGTAATTTTCAGACCAAGAAAAGCAAATAAAAACATTTTTATCGTTATTCCAATCCATGCAGCAAGTATAAACTTCCATAAAGGTATCTTAAGCACTCCCGCAGTTATTCCCGCAATATCAAACAGTGGATTAGGGATAGTAGAAAGAAAAATTATTGGTAAAAAACCATACTTTTGAATGTAGTTTTCATATTTTTTGTATGTTTCTTTCTTTTCAACAAATGCTGTACCACTAAAACCTATCATGTAACCTGTAACTTCTCCCAAGGCTCCTCCAAGACCTGCAAATAATGCAAGATACACTGGGTTTAAGAAAGCTCCAGCAGCAGTTACAGCAGCAATACCAGGTACAGGAAAAAAGACTGTGGAATTAGAAATAAGTGATACTAAAAATACCCCTGGGTACCCATAGACTTTTATATCACCTAGGTTTTTTCTAAAGACATAGAGTAATAAACTAAAAACTAAAATCGTAAAGATAAATATAATTTTCACTACTCTTAATCGGATATTTTTATCTTGAGTCATAAATATTATGATAGTGTACTATGAACGAAGTTGCGAACTTTTTTCAATATAATCTAGAGCATCTTGAACAATTTTGCGCACATTAGGAAGTAAATCAAGTGAATTTAATTGTTCTAAGCTAGTCCAGACAGGCTCGTTTTCATCATCTCCTACTAAATCACCCGAAAAACCTTTGCATAGGAATGTTTCTAACCTAAAGTGTTTAGTAAAACCGTCTTTTCTGGGTATATCTGCCTCATATTCAAAAGGTAACTTCTCGAGCGCATTATTCTCAGAAATAAGTCCAGTTTCCTCCTTCAATTCTCTTATGGCATTTTCAGCTAGAGTTTGGTTACTTTCTAATCTACCAGCAGGTATCCCATACTTATCACTTTCGTGTTCTGCTTTAGCCAAGTGTTTTACTAATAATACTTTTTCAAGTGTTTTATCAAAAGCAACAACACCTACAGTTTCTATAGTGGTATTCATAATCTGATTATACCAGTCCGACTGTACCACCCACTATCTAAAATTAGTACCTGTTTTAGTTGTTATTACAGGAAATAAAATTTGGTGGGGAGGGTGGGAATCGAACCCACATCGCCGGTTTTTCAGACCGGTGCCGTGACCAACTTGGCTACCGCCCCATACTTTCTTGGAGCGACGGACCGGACTCGAACCGGCGACCTTCTCCTTGGCAAGGAGACGTTCTACCAACTGAACTACCGTCGCAGATAGTCCTTATTATAAATTATGGGGAAGACTAAAGCTAGTTATCAAACTGAGTCCTTTCGGGAGGAGTAAAGTCTTTTCTAATAATAGTAGGTTCTGGTGTAGTATCACTCATAAATCTATTCCTACCTGCTTTTTTACACTCATTACACATATTTTCTGCTCTTTCTCTGACCCCTGTTTCTCCAAATATGGGTTCATATTCAAAATATTTCCTTTCACTGTTGTCTTTCTTTTCAAAAACAGATATTTTTAAAGCTCCGGCACTAAAACTAACAATATCTTTAGGTTTTTCTGTTGCAGAACTAAACTCAGGCTTATCTTCTAGCTCCTCAAGATACTTAATGAAATTTTTATCTATCTCATGCAACTTTTTTTCTATGTTATTAACAGAGTAATCAAAGAATACAATTCCATACTCATCTCCTGAACTTCCTTCTCTAAATACAAAGTCAGACGATCTTGAGCTATTTCTTAAAGCATCTGCAAATTTCAAAAGAAGTACATCCGCATTCTCCGACCCATATAGCTTATTTGCAGGATGAAGTCCGTCAAAGTCCATAAATAAAAAAGTGACTTCAGGAGGATTACTAAACCTTGCTGTAAAATCTAATCTGCTTTCTAAAATCATTTTTCCTTGATTGTTTCTTAAATTATAAAGCCCAGTATTACTATCAAAGGCCATTTGGGATCTTAATATTCTAATTTCTTCTTCTAAAGACTTTGTATATGAATCTTTCATCTTAAAAAGTATACCTTAATACTAGCTACTACTAAAGTATTCTTTGCCTTTTATATCATCTGGAAGTAAGCTCTCTTTTGTATATTTCTTATATCCTTTTCCGTAACCTAGGTCTTTCATAAGTTTAG
>JAHIRX010000012.1 GCA_018818485.1 Patescibacteria group bacterium | reverse complement strand
TCTTTAAAAAACTTTAAATATTTTTCTTTTAGTTCTTTTGCTGTCATTTTAATTAAATATTATTAACTCTTGAGAATTGGGAGGCATGGAACTTACTATCGCTACCTTACTACTCACTATAACTAGAAATATCACCTTCTTCAGTCAACTTCTGTTTCTCCCCAATCTCAGCACGCCAGATCTTTTCTCTCTTAGCAAATTCTTCCACCAAGTCTTCTATTGTCCATGTAATACGTTCAAATTCCACAACAGTTGTCATATGATTTTTCTTAAATTCCGAGAACTTTTCATTAATACTAGAAAGTTCGGATAATTCATCTGTAAGATCTTCCCTTTCATTTTCAAGGCTCCCTAACTCCTTCTCTTGTTCTTGTGGCCACTGTTGGGCCTCCAATTCCTCCGTGTCCCAATCACTAGCATCCACTCCCCCAGGCTCAACGTAAGACGGCCTTACCCTGCTTGTTGGATTATAACCTTCTGTAAACTTTGTAGATTTCTCGTTTCTACGAAGCTTCGTCATAACCACCGCAGCACTATGCTCAAGCCAATTTTGTGCGAGCTCTAATGAACTTGGTTCAGCAAAAGTCTCCTCAGATCTACTTTCTATATTATTTTTCATAGTAAATTAAGGGTAATAGATTAAGCTTAGGAAATCAATAAACACCTAGATAAAGAGTAACTTACTTAGCAAAAAAACTTAAACTTTTAGATTACCTCTGGAGGCCTGGGCGGGAATCGAACCCGCGTGTAAGGGTTTTGCAGACCCTTGCCTTACCACTTGGCTACCAGGCCAAAAAGCATCGTCTTGTTGATATTTTACCATCATCGTGATAGTTTACATATCAGGGATGGCCGTATCTACAATAAGAAACAAGCAAAATACCCTGCCTACACTACTCATCTATTTCTTCGGAATAGTTGGGATTGCGTTAGTTGTATTTTTTGGCGGGGAATTAATAAAAAACCTAGGTAGTCTGGGTGGTAAATCAGGCCTTGCAGTAGAAGTATCCTATGGAGATGCACAAGTACTTGTAAATAATAAGATTGTTGGTAAAACCCCTTTTGAATCAAAAAGTATAAAACCAGGAACAAATACAGTATTAATCAGAAACGAAACTAGAGAATATCAAACTAGCATTAAGTTTCTACCAGCAAAGAAAGATTTAATTTATGCTGTTGGAGTAATCAGAGATCTTGGAGTTTCAGATATCTTTTCTTCAGGACAAGAGTTTTGGTTTGACAAAGAAAGCCCAGAAGATTCTTTAAGAGTAATCTCTGAACCATCTGGTGCAGAAGTTTACCTTGATGAAACAAAGATAGGAGTAACACCATTTTCCTCACAAAATATTAGCTCAGGAGATTATGAACTTAAGATTTCACACACTGGATATGAACCACAAATCGCAAGAATCAGTGTTCACAAAGGTTACACTTTAAACGGATTAATAAAATTATTCCCTTACCCCATCTCGGGAACCGTCACAGAGTTTGCTCAATACTCAGGGTTATACGATCTTTCGTCTGATAACGACACAATAGTTTCCGATACTCAGGTTTGGGCAAAAGCAGTTTCTTACTGGAATCAAACTAGGGGTGTAAATATTGATGATGTTGGGGAAAACAAAGAAAGTGTATTTGGATACTTCATCGATTTCAAGGGAAACATCTTTGATTCAAATGGAGAAAGTATAGTAACTACAGAAGATTTTCAAAGACTTCAAGGAGCAGAAAGAGGAGGATACTTAGGAAGAGGTATCGATGGAGATAATCTAACTAAAGAAGCTCAAGAGGCATTTTCATCTTTATCAGGTCTTGCTGTTTCTGGGAAAACTGCAACTGTTCTTTCTACTCCAACAGGTTGGTTAAGGGTAAGAAGTGCCCCTAACCTAAGTGGTACAGAAATAACAACAGTAAATGTGGGAGATACATTTCCTGTAATTGAAGAGGGGACTGGTTGGGTAAAGATAAATATCTCAGAAGATACTCAAGGTTGGGTTTCATCAATATATATAGAATTATCTGAATGATTCGTGCCAATCCAGGAGCTCTGGTCTTAACCTCTCAACAATCTTTCTACTTTCCAAATATTCAGCATCTAAACCTAACTTCTTTTCATACTTTGCGAGAAGTGTAACAACCCCAACATCGTGCGAGTAAGTTTCTTTAAGTGTCTTAAAAAACTCTTTCGTGACGGGCAAATACACAGGATCTAGATTTAGTATTCCTGAGGTTAAAGATATGTCTCCAATGGCTAAAAAGTAGTAGATAGGAACAGCATTTCTTAGAGTAACTAAGTTGTTGAGATTTAATTTCTCTGCTTTTTTAAGATCTTTTAATATTCTATTTTTAACAGCACCTAAATCTTTTTCATCAACTAGACTAACTGTTAATACTTTTGCTCTTCCTCTGTAGTAATTTGGCTCAAATGGGTTAAACTTGATCGCTTTATTAGAATACTCTTGTGCCTTATCTACATATTCTGCTGTTAGATATATTTGAGATTTTTTAAAGTAGATATCAGAGATGTATATTTTTATCCAATAAAATGACCACAAACTAAATGCTCCCCATATAACTATTGTTAGAATTATCTTTCTAATCATCGAAAACCTCCGCATAAGAGACTAGGAACCAGAAGAGAAGGCTTGTACTAATAATAGGCCATCCAAAAAAACTAGTTACTAAAAGACCAATGATAGAAGATTTCAAAAAGTATGGGATTTTTCTGAAGATATGAATTAGAAGTACAAGGAAAGATACCAATCCCAGACTTCCAAGTTCTGACCATACCTCTAAAAAGTAGTTGTGTGGTTTATTAAATACAAAGTCCCACTCTGAAGAGTAGTTAAGTTTTAAATTTCTAAAGCTTTGAAACTCATATGGAAATGTTTCAGGTCCCGTTCCAATTAAAAACACTTTCGGAGAAGAAAATATTAGATCAAGAGTACTCTTCCAAAGTTCAAGTCTAATAAATCCTGGGTCAGATATCTTATATCCATCCTCTGTAGCATAAACTTTTCTTAATAACGAAGTTCTTTGCCCAATATCATAAATTGCGTCTTGTACTTTTTCTTTAAATATACCTAAGTTAGATGAGATAAGAATAAGGGTGAAAAAGAAAAGGATTAAAGATTTAAGCACTACTCTTTTTTCGAAGATACCTTCCCTATTCATAAATATAAAAAGAAAGGTAGTTGAGATGATAAAACCTAAAACTCCAGAAACAGAATACGAAAACCAGAAGCAAGAAAAACCTACCAAATAAATTGGAAACCATATTCTGAAACTTTCCTTCAAACACTTAAAAATACAAAGTGGGAGTAACATACAAAAGTATTGAGCCAACCAATTTGGTTGTCCAAATGTTGAGTAGACTCTTTCTACTCCGTTAAAGTGTTGGTATAGGCCTAAAATACTGACAGGAATAATGGTGAAAAGAATAATCTTTAGAAGTTTCTCAAATATGTCTTTGGAAAGAATATTTTTGAAAATTAAGTACAAAACGAAGAAAAACAAAATAGATATTAGACCATCATTGAACCTTGAATAATACCCAAAAACAGAGGTATGCCTATGTGTGGAAAAGGCTGTGGATAAAGCGTTAGCTAAAACGAAAAATAAGACTGGTAAAGACCACTTTTTTACTTTATCCTTTGAGAAGGCTCTATCTGTAAGAAAAAAGACAATTAGGAAACCTCCAAAGAGGTATAAAAAGATCATTTTTGGGAATTCAAAAAGCTCGTTTGTGGCTTTAGATAAGGCCAAAGGAGTAAAGAATAATAGCCCCGAGGTAAGGAGAAAATAAGGATCTTTTAAAAACTGCCTCGTTGACTGAGTTTCTTTCATGGTAGTAATATTTTAACAGGCCTGCTCATATGACCTCAAAGTTACTTACTAAGTTAATAGACAAAGCAATCGTTCCAGCGGTTCTACTTTTAACCACTAGGATAGTGTCTGTTGTATTAATGAGCAGCTATCTAAACTTTGATTTTAGTATAGGCCTTTCTGGATTTACTTTCCAAAACAGTATTGAATATATTTTCATTAATTCCTACTCAACTTTAGTCATGACGGTAGTCCTAGTGGTTGGGTTGATTTACGTTTTAATTAAATCATACGCTTTTCATGACTCTCATATAAAACCAGGGGTTACCGCAAAACTTTTTGAATTAAAAATACCTAACTTAATTCAATCTTCCTTTGATATTTACTCACAAGCTGCTATATGGATTTCTTATGCCTACCTCCTTTTAATAGTTTCTGGAATTATGGCGTATAACAAATTGATTTACTCATGGGTCTTCTATTTAGTTTTGGGGATGACTGTTGTTACTACTGTATTTTTTATCTTTGATATTGAGAATGAAATAAAGTTGAGTAAACAAAAAGAAAGTGAGTATGATGAAGATACACTATTTTTGGAAATGGAAGATAAATGATTAAAAAGATATTACTAAACTCAACACTACTAATAATACTTTTAGGACTAATTGGAGCTCCAATAGGCTCTATGGCCCTAATGAAGCTTTCTGAACCAGAAAACTCTGTTGTCTTGTCAGTCCAGGACAAGAGAGAAGTTGAGGAAAATAATTATTTGCCAGATGAAGAAAATATCCCTGAAGAAATAGAAGAGGTTATTAGAAAACTAGAAGAGGAATATTATCAAACCATTGAATCTACCCAAGAAGAGGAACTAGATATATTACTCCCATAACAGTGGCGCCCCATACTAAAACAGACAAAAGAACTGGAATATCTGAAAGAAGTACTCTAGCAGGAGACTCTCCCTCACCTTTTTCATAAATAATATAAAGGTATCTTGCAACCCCATAAATAACGATAGGAATAGTTAGCATCATTAACTTAGGACTTTTTAATACCGAAGGTAAAACAGAAGATATTCTTTTACTAATAATCTCTGGAGAGGTCATAAAGGTAAAAAACGAATACGAAATAATTGTGTATGCCGCAGACATTGAGATCATGCTATCAAGTAAATTGTCTGGGTAGTGCTTTAACGTCTTTCTTGTCTCAATGGTATGCTGTTTATATCTTTCCAAAATTGTTTTTTCAGATCTTCTCTTACCGAAAGCTAAAAGAAGAGAAATCCCGATTGTCGTTAAAGCGAGCCATGAAGAAACAGAAGTATAAGATGCAAAGCCACCTGCAAACACTCTAATAACAAACCCTGTTGCCACAATCAAAGAATCCATAATTATTACGTTTCTAAGCCACAAAGAGTAAAAAAGCTGAATCACTATATAAGAAACCAGAAGATAAGCAAAATAGCTACCAACGTAATTGAAAGCATAATACAACGAGCCGGAAAGCAGTAAAAATGAAATGAATAACCCTGCTTTTTTGGAAAGTTTGCCTGATGCTATTGCTCTATTTTTCTTTACTGGATGAAGTTTATCCTTATCTGCATCAACAACGTCGTTAAAAAAGTAGACACCAGAAGAAAGAGCACAAAACACAAAAAAACCATTTAAGGCCCTTTCAAAGGTATCACCAAAAAAGAGCATCCCCGCAAATGTGGGAGCTGCAAATAGACTGAGGTTTTTCAGCCACTGCCTTGGCCGAGCAGTTCTTAGAACGTGGTAAATGGTAGCAAACACTATAAAGGAATAATATGATGTTTTGGGTCTTTTCTCAACACTCTATTTTGTATCCGAAGCCCCTTACTGTCTTTATGGGTTGTACCTCATGTATTTCCATCTTTGTCCTTAGACTACGTATATGTACTTCTACAGTATTAGAAAATACATAAATTCCATTTTGCCAAACATGTTCAAGTATCTCCTCTTTGGATACAACTCTTCCAGCGTTTAGCAGCATATATTCTAGTAAATCAAACTCCTTTCTTCTCAAATCAACACCCTTTCCATCAACAAATACTTTTTTGTTTTTCAAGTTCATCTCTAATCTGCCAATCTTTAAACTACTACCTCCATTAAAAAGGGCCTTTCTTCTAACAAGAGCTCTGACTTGAGCTTTAAAACTATCTTTTCCTGCTGATTTTAGAAAGTGTGCGTCAGCACCTGCATCTAAACACTCTACCTTAGTCCTTTCTTCGGAGCTATCAGAAATGTAAAGAATGGGAGTAGTAACCTCCGCAGTTCTAGTAAGCCTACAAACTTCTGATCCGTCCATATCAGGTAAATTATGATCAACTACCATAACATCATAGTCGTTAATTTGAGAAAGATAAGCACCCTCTACTCCGTTGCAAGCAACATCAACAACATAGTCTTTTTCAACTTCGATAAGAAATTCATCTAGAAACTCCTTATCGTACTCAACAATAAGTATACGCATACCCAATTAGTCTAAACTTCCCTGAGATATTACGCATTAAATATTAAAGGAAGATTAAATAAAAGCAAACGTCTTTAATCAGTAAGGGTATTAACTCTATCTCCAGTAACTCTAATGTTTAATAAAATTATAATAAAGGCAACTAGACCTGCTATCAAAAGCGCAACTTTAAAAACGTGAACCTCGGGAGATAAAAGACCAATAAGTCCAAATAAAGCAGTGGCTAACCAGTAAAAAACAGCTATCCTTCTAATACCCCAACCCCTGGCCATAAGAACGTGGTGAAGGTGCCCTTTATCGCCTCTAAGTGGGTTTTTACCTTTAAGTAGTCTCCTAACAACAGTAACAGCAGCATCTAAAAATGGGATTAAGATAATTAACACTGATGCTGTTATCTTTGCCCTTGCAAAAATAGCTAAGCTAGCAACAATAAGACCTGCCGTTACAGCCCCAAAACCCCACATAATTTTACTTGGATACCAATTAAACTTAACAGAACCAAAAGCAGCACCAGCACTAATTGCAGCGAGAGTTGCTACCTGAGTGTGAAAAGGTTCTAAAATCTCAAATCTTAAAGCTAACAACGCAACCAAAACAGATGCTATACCCACAATGCCAGGATACTGACCATCAATACCATTTGACCATGACAAGACATTCATAAACCACACTACCCAAATAGTAGTCAATATTATAGGAATTAAAGCTACTGGCTTTCCGAGAATACTCATATTAAAAATATCAAGATTAATCATTCCACCAAAAGGATTACTAACTGTTTTTATTAGAACCCCCGAAAATATTACTGGCAAAGTTGAAGCAAAAAGTAGAAATAATCTTAAAAAAGGATTTTCAAGAAAAGAAAATCCAGACTTCGGATGGGTATTTTGATAGTCATCTAAAATACCAAGTATAGAAACCATTAAAACTGAGAGGTATAAGCCAGAAAAATCTTTATTTATTCCTACGAAAATTATGGACGCTACCAAAAATACCAACCCATATATCAAACCCCCGCCCCTTGCAGATGGGGTTTCTAACACCATGCCAGGGTGATTGTGAACAGCTGGGTTTGTAACAATCTTTTTCCTGCCAGCGAACTCTATAAAAAAGGGCATTAGAATATATACTCCTAGAAAAGCCACACTAAAAGATGGGAGAAGTGATATATAAAGAGGATCAACCAAAGGTTTAAAGGCCACAGAAGCTAGCTGCACAATTCTAAAAACCGAATACGATAAAACTAGGTTACAAAAACCAACAACAAACCATATAACCTCATTAATAAGCTTTATATAAAAACTATTTGTCATCACAAATAAAAGCCCTAAAAGAGTTACTCCCAGAGAAATTAGGGGTATTAAAAATAGAGTTACTTTAGGAGCAAGTTGAAAATCTCCCCAAATTCTTGTGAACCAAAATGGAATATCGTTATTTACGTATTTATATCTAAGTAAAATATAAAAAACTTGAAAGAAAGCAAGTAAAGTAGCTAACAAAAACCTGGCTAAAGTTTTGTTCTTTAACTTTTCTAAAAAGTATTCAACTGCTTTTTGTGCCTTTTTATCAAACTTCATATTTACCTTATCTTAGGCGTATGATACAAGTCTTTAAATCTTTTTCCAAAAAGCATCATTGTTTGGGCATGAATCCAAGGCAAGAACGAAAATGTCAAAAGATTAAGCATTATTAAGGGCCCTTCAAGTATTAGTAGAAATCTTTTGAATATTGGGTAATCTTTTGGGGGTGGTTTTGAAAATTTACTTTTGAATAGTCCTCCAGGTATT
>JAHIRX010000011.1 GCA_018818485.1 Patescibacteria group bacterium | reverse complement strand
TTTTAAAGTTCTTAATAGTTATATATTTGACACTAGGAACTATATATACCATATATATTTATTCAAAAGCCCCAAGAAATATTCTCTGGGTGCCAATAAATATACTATTCGGCCCAATAATGGTTGTCTACATTATTATTTTGTCTAAAAGGGGTAAGAGGTTGCCTGTAGATTGGTGGTAGAAATGAATAAGAATATTTTCAAAGGAAAAAATACAGCACTTTTTGATCTAGATGGCACCATTGTGGAAACTAAACCAATAGTACTTAAGGCACTAAGACAAATTTTAGAAGAAAACGAATTAAGCTTTGTTAACGAAGAAGACTATTTTATTACAGGGGGAATAGATTGGAAAGACATCTGGGAAGCTGTCAAAATTGCGGATGCCCCAAGTTTAGAAAAAAGTACAACAGATTTGGGAGATGAAACACATAAAAGATATATAGAACTTCTAAAAGAAGCTGATTTAGTGGTAAAAGAAGGTCTGTGGGACCTCCTTTATGAACTAAGAGAAGAAAAAAAATTCAAGATAGGTTTAACAACAAATTCCGAAAAAGATATTGCAGAAGTAGTAATGGAAAAACTTTCACTAGATGATGTTTTTGACTTTGCTATCTTTGGGGATAGCGTAAAAAAGAAAAAACCTAACCCAGAGATGTACAAAAAATCACTCAAGGGATTAAAAAGCAGGCCGTCGGAAACAATAGTATTTGAAGATTCTCTAATAGGCTCAGAGGCTGCAGCTAAAATAAAGCTTGATTTAATAATAGTGTGGAATGGGGAAATTCCTAAGTATCGCTTCCCGGGCACCACAAAACTTTATATTTATGACTTTACAGAGTTGGTAGGTACACTAGACGAAACAAAATACGAGTACATCCTAAGACGTGTAAAAGAAGTAGGGGGAATCCCACAAAACCCCTCATAGAACAATCCACATTGCTTCATAATTGTGGATAACTCCTATACAATCTTTCTAGCCATGGGTATAGAAATATATGATAACCCTAAAGAATTTTGGAAAGCTGTCTTAGGACAGGTTGAATTGAAAATGTCCCCTATGGTGTTTAAATCTGTCATCACAAGAATTAACATTGGTGACTTATCTGATACACAAATAGAAGTCATTTGTGAAGATGAGTTTGTTAAGAAGAATTTAGAAAATAAGTACATCAAAACTGTAAATGAAGCTATCCAAAGAATTGCGGGAAAAAAGCTAAAAGTAATAATAAAGGTCGGCCATACAAAAAATCCCTCGGCAAACAACCATGAGTTTGGGCCTCTTTTTTCTTCAGAGCAAAAAACGGAGGTTTTACTGGAAGAAAAGAGACATAAAGGTAATATTAGTCCTAATTTTACGTTCTCGAATTTTATTGCAGGTAAGAGCAATAACCTTGCATACGCTATTGCAACTGCCGTAAGTGAAAAACCAGGAGAACTATATAATCCTGTTTTTATATACTCAGGTGTTGGTTTAGGAAAAACTCATCTACTACACGCCATTGGTAACAGAATTCTTGAAACAAAACCGGGGATGAAAGTTATCTACACAACAGGAGAAGCTTTTATGAATGAGTTGATAGAGTCAATTCAAAGCGGAGGAGGAAAGGGAAAATACTCAACAAATCAATTCAGAAACAAATTTAGAAAAGCAGATGTTTTTTTAATAGATGATGTTCAATTCATTATCGGAAAACAGTCAACTCAAGAAGAATTCTTTCACACTTTCAACGCTTTATATATGGCTCAAAAACAAATTGTTATAACTTCCGACAGACCTCCAAAAGAATTTAGCCACATCGAAGAAAGAATTACATCTAGGTTTAGTAGTGGAATCATTGCAGATATCCAAGCCCCCGATGTAGAGATGAGAACAGCTATTCTTAGAACAAAAAGGGATCTTAGTGGAGATATTATCTCAAATGAAGTGCTTAACCTTATTGCAGAAAAGGTATTTACCAATACAAGGGAGCTGGAAGGGGCTTACCTTCAAGTAGTAACATACGCAAAAGCAAACGGTTTAAATCTAACAAAAGAAGTAGCTACTAAGGTCTTGGGAAGAAATATAAAAGAAGCGCCTACAAAAAATATAAATGTAAACGATATACTAAAAGCAGTTTGCACCTATTACGCTGTTAAAACCCAGGATGTTAAGGGCAAAAGAAGAACGAAAGAAATAGTTGTTCCAAGACAGGTTGCGATGTACTTAATAAAAGAAGTTACGGATATGCCCTTTATGTCTATTGGAGATTTTCTTGGAGGAAGGGATCATACTACCATTATGTATGGGGTTGAAAAGATTGAGGGAGAAATAGCGCATACGGGAAAAATTGCGCAAGATGTGGTGAATGTAAAACAGTTGATATTTGCCGATTAATTGTGGATAAGACTAAAAAAGACTACAAGGTATGTGGAGTACTAGCGGAGTTACCCACAAAGTTATCCACAAGAAATGGGTACCTATCCCCACAACTGTGGATAGAAAAAGTGGTAGCAACAACTTAAAAGGTACTTTCCCACTTATCAACACCCTCTACTAAGACTACTTCTTATTATTAATATAAAATTAATATTGAATGCTCTTGGGGAAAACTTTTAAAAATGTATCTATTAATAACAATAATTACAAAACTTACATATCAGATAATTAAAATATTTAGATTAGGTGCTGGGTACACTTGGCCAGGGCACCTTGCCTTGAAACTAGACAAGAACATTTTAAGTAATAAAAAGCTTTATCCTTCTAAAGGGTTTGTGTTTATCTCAGGAACTAATGGTAAAACTACAACATCAAAACTCATTTCTCTTATTCTTGAAAAGAAGGGACTAAAAGTAGTAACCAACAAAAGTGGAGCAAACTTACTTAATGGGGTTGCCTCTGAGTTGATACTAAATACTACCCTATCTGGAAAGGCAACTTCTGATATTGGAGTGTTTGAAGTTGATGAAAAAGTATTACCTAAACTACTAGAGATTATTTCTCCAAGAACACTGGTATTACTAAACTTATCTAGGGATCAGTTAGATAGGTATGGGGAGATAGATATAATAGTTGGTGCTTGGGAAAGCGCCATTTCAAAGTTAGATAAACCCACACACTTAATATTTGATTCCTCTCAAAAGATATTTGAGTCTATTCCAGGATTATTTAAAGGAGGAAGTACAGGTTTTGTAGTCTCAAAAGATTTGACAGAGGTGGTTTCTTTATTTGGGGGACACAACAGTAAAAATGTAAGCGCAGCCTTAGAAGTGGTTGCTGACTTTGGTATAGATTCTCAGGAAGCTTTAAATATACTTAAAGACTTTAAGCCAGCTTATGGAAGAGGAGAAATCATTGAATACAGGGACACTTCTTTTCAGATATTTTTGGCTAAAAACCCTGCTAGTATTAACAACAACTTAAAGCTTCTTCTATCTAATAAAGTCTCTACAAAAAATATCCTTTTTGTGTTAAATGACGGTACCCCAGACGGTAGAGACGTTTCTTGGATTTATGATGTTAACCCACATCTTCTAAAAGAAGCTTGTGAGGGAAAAGCTATTTTTGTATCTGGTAGAAGGTGTTTTGATATGGCTGTAAGGCTTATGTATGCAGGGGTAGACGTTGAGAAAGAAAATATATTTGAGGATTTAAATAGGGCTATTCAAAAGGTATCGGAAAGAGATGAAGTCCTAGTGTTTCCTAACTACTCTGCAATGCTTGAAGTTAGAAAGATTTTAACAGGAAGAAAAATTTTATGAAGCTAACAATTGGCTATTTTTATAAAGATCTACTAAACCTTTATGGAGATAATGGAAATGTTGAAATACTTCTTTATAGGGCTAAAAAGAGGGGTTTTGATACCGAATTGGTAAATATAAGTATAGACACAAAAATTACTACAGAATTAGTAAAAAATATAAATATGGTTTTTATGGGAGGGGGTCCTGATTCTTCTCAAAAAGCAATATACCAAGATTTACTGGATGACAAGAAAGATTTCTTGAAAGGATATATAGACAAGGGTGGTGTAGGCCTTTATGTGTGCGGGTCTTACCAGCTTTTAGGAAAATATTATAAGGCAGCAGATGGTTCTTATCTCAAAGGATTGTCCATATTTGATTTGTATACGCAACACTTTGGGAACCAGAAAAAGAGGTGTATCGGAAATACTGTTGCTAAGCTACTAATAAATGATTCCCTTTTAGAAAGGACACCAAGTACCATAGTCGGTTTTGAAAACCATGGTGGAAGAACTTTTCTAGGAAAGGAAGCGAATCCTTTTGCAAAAATTATCAAAGGACACGGAAACAACTCACAAGATGGTACAGAAGGGGTGTACTATAAAAATTCTATAGGAACATATTTTCACGGACCAGTACTTGCAAGAAACCCCCATCTTGCTGATTACCTCATTGCAAAAAGTCTTAAGTTAGATACCATTAAACCACTAGACGATAGTTTAGCTTACTCTGCTCACACTGCCTCACTAAAACTTAAAAGATGAGGAATATATCTAAGAAACTTTTTTACCTTCTAATTTTGTTATTACCTATTAATTTGGGTAAACATTTTGAGTATAGTTTTTCTTATGTTTGGGGACTGCTAGTTGATTATTTAGTTCCGACTATTTACACGCAAGATATCTTGGTCTTTCTTATAATAGCCTTTTGGCTTGTAGAGAAAGGCTTTCCAAGTAGGCAGGAGTTACGTAAAGTCTTTGAAAGAAAGGAATTTCCCGCACTTATATTTTTTATCTTTTCCATCTTTTTATCTACCCTTTCTGCGGAAAGATTTATACCTTCCATATACTTCTTTGGAAGAACCCTTCTTTATATAGGACTTTTTTTGTATGTAATGTTTGAAAGCACAGAGGAAACCTTTTCTAAAATTTTAAAAATGTTCGGAATAAGCGTAGTTTTTCTTGGAGTGTTGGGAATAATTCAGTATATAAGGCAAGGGGCTGTTTTTAATGATTACCTCTTTTTTGGAGAACAACCCTACTCTTTTTCAACCTGGAATATTGCAAAAGAAAAATTTCTTGGGGTTTCTAAAGTAGCTTCATATGGAACCTTCAGGCATCCAAATACTTTCGGTGGGTTTTTGGCAATAGTACTTGTGTGGATTTTTAGCAACATCAAAAGTAAAAAAGAATATATTATACCTTTTGTGCTTGGCTTAGTGGCGTTAGTTTTTACGTTTTCTTATACATCCTGGATAGTTTTGGTGTTAGGTCTTTTACTATATATAATCTTTTCTTTAGGGAAACCTAAGCTTAGAAGGTGGGTTGTATCAGGAGTATTTATTATTACTTCCCTTTTACTGTTTCTACCTATTTTGGGAGAAAACTTTCCCTTTCTTACCAAATACCCATCTTTTTATCGGAGATCAAATCTTCTTAGTGCTACTTACAAAATTGCTGATTTGAACCCACTTTTTGGTGTTGGAGCAAATAATTTTACTATTTTAGTTGACAGATTTATGCCTAAAAGCCCCGATCTTAGGTTTACCCAACCTGTTCACAATATTTTTATTCTAATCTTTACAGAATCTGGAATTTTTGCCTTTCTTTCTTTTGTTATCCTTTTATATCTAGGTACTAAAAAATCTCTAAAACTAAGATTTTTTGTTATACCTCTAGTGTCTCTAATACAGATACTGCTTCTTGGAAGTTTAGATCACTACCTTTATACAGCCCATCAAACACAGCTTTTATTCTGGATTATTCTAGGGCTTTCTTTTATCTGATCTGGATTTTCCCACCCAGTGTATATATAATTTAGTAGATGAAAAATAAACTGCTAACTGCCATTTTACTTTTAACTCTCCCTTTGTTTATTAGTGCCTGTAGTCTTAAGGACGTTCCCATAATAGGGGCAT
>JAHIRX010000010.1 GCA_018818485.1 Patescibacteria group bacterium | reverse complement strand
TCCTGTTTCCCCAAATATGGGTTCATATTCAAAATATTTCCTTCCACTGGTGTCTTTTTTTTCAAAAACAGATATTTTTAAAGCTCCAGCACTAAAACTAACAATATCTTTAGGCTTTTCTTTAATAGAATTAAACTTAGGATGCTCTTCCAGTTTTTCAAGGTTCTCTACAAACCTTTTATCCACCTCAAAAAGCTTTTTTCCAATATTTCCTATAGAATAGTCAAAAAATACTACTCCAAACTCATCTCCAGAACTTCCCTCTCTAAATACAAAGTCAGAAGATCTAGCCGCTTATCTTAAAGCACTAGCAAAAGTTAGTAGAAGTGTGTCTGCATTTACTGATCCATAGAGTTTATTTGCTGGGTGAAGCCCATCAAAATCAATAAATAGGAAAACAAGTTCCGGAAGATTATCTGATCTTGAAGCAAAGTCTAATCTACTTTCTAATATCATCTTTCCCTGATTATTTCTTAGGTTATATAGCCCTGTATTACTATCAAATGCCATTTGGGATCTTAATATTCTAATTTCTTCTTCTAAAGACTTTGTATATGAATCTTTCATCTTAAAAAGTATATCTTAATACTAGCTACTACTAAAGTATTCTTTGCCTTTTATATCATCTGGAAGTAAGCTCTCTTTTGTATATTTTTTATATCCTTTTCCGTAACCCAGGTCTTTCATAAGTTTAGTTGGAGCATTACGAATATTTAAGGGAATTGGTAGATTTCCATGCTTCTTAACGTCTTCCATAGCCTTAAAATAGGCATCATATGAGCTTCTATCCTTTTTAGCACTACAAAGGTAGGTAACTCCGTGTGCTAAGCTTATTTGAGCTTCTGGCATTCCTACCTTAGTTACAGCCTCAAATACCTCGTTTGCTACAAGTAACGCAGTATTATTAGCAATTCCAATGTCTTCTGATGCAAAAACAACCATTCTACGAGCTATAAACTTGGGATCTTCTCCTGAATCAATCATTCTAGCTAAATAGTATAAGGCTGCATTTACATCACTTGCTCTCATACTTTTAATAAATGCACTTATTGTATTGTAATGTTCCTCACCTTTTTTATCGTATCTAAGAAATTTGTTCTGAATAGTTTCCTTTAGTGTTTCAACTGTAATCTTTCCATAGATATTATCCGCGTTTTCTAAAACAGTTAAAGCTTGTCTTGCATCCCCATTTGCCATTTTAATCAAGAAATCCTTAGCAGACTTACTCATTTTTATTTTTGCTCTATCTATTATTTTTTCCATTTGTTTGTCAGTAAGTTCTTCGAGTGTAAATACCCTGCATCTAGACAATAGGGGAGATATAACTTCAAAACTAGGGTTTTCAGTAGTGGCGCCAATTAAAAATATTGTTCCATTTTCTACATAAGGAAGCAAGAAATCCTGTTGGGCTTTGTTAAACCTGTGAATTTCATCTAAAAATATGATTGTTGGTTTATTTATCTTAGGTGCTTCAGTAACTATTTTTCTAATATCGTCTTTACCTGCTGAAACTGCTGACAGTTGGTGGTAGATACTATCAAAGCTTTCTGCGTAGATTTGTCCTAAAGTAGTTTTACCAACACCAGGAGGACCCCATAAAATGAAGGAAAAGAGATGTTTTTGCTCTATCGCTACTCTTAGGGGCTTTCCCTTACCTACAAGATGATCTTGTCCAATAAACTCATCTAAATTTTTAGGTCTAATTAAAAAAGCCAAAGGTTTCACGAAACAATTGTATCTAAAATAATGAGTTAATGAAACTACCTACGTAAGACGATACATTTAGAAAACTTTCGTAATTAGTATCTTTACTCATAAGACACATTATTACATCTTTATCTCCATTAGTTACTATTCCGCAGTCATGCCAACTATCTGGCCAAGAACCAATCTTGTGATAGAAAGTTAAATCCTCTTTTAAACTGGGTGTAATCCTGTCATCAAACAAAGTAGGGTACATAAAGTTTTTTAGTAAGGTTTTATTATTCTCACTAATGTAATCAGTAAAAAACATTATCTCTAAAATATTTACTAATTCCTTTGGATAAGTGGTGTTATCTATATAAAAAGTATTTTCATCTGGTTCCAAAGAAAGATCTTTAAAAATCTCACTCAGATACGCCTCCGTAATTGTTCTTTCAAGCATTATTTGAGCAACGTTGTCTGATTGCCTCATTAAATAGTCCAATAGTTCGGACACATTAAAATTAGTGCCATATGAAAATTCTGATATAGAGCCTGTGCCATCAGAGTAATCTCTTTTTTCATAACTAACTATAGTGTTATAGCTTAAGTCTTCTGCTTCTATCTTAGTTATAACTGCAGCAGCAAGAGGTATTTTATAAAGAGAGGCCCCATAGAATTTCTCATTAGAATTCACTGAGTATTCTTCGTTAGTATCAAGGTCTTTAATAAACAAACCAAAATTTCCATGCTCATTAACAATCTTATTTCGTAGGTAACTCAGACGTTCATCTATAGATTTAAAAAAGACTGCGTCATCAATTGTTGGTCTTGTATAGGAGTTTGCATTGATCTCCTCTTCCTGTACCTCATTTGGGTAAGTTTTGGAGCGATTTGACGGTTTCTTATAAAAAATACAAAAGGCTACACTAATTACAGCAAGGAAGGGCAATAAAAATAAAAGTAAATCAACTTTTCTTTTTCTCACACCCTCATTATACGACTCTTTATATTGTTATGAAGATACAACCTGTATAATTTATTTATGAATGTTATAAAAATACTAAAAACTATACTTCTCACTATTGCTATAGTTATTGGGCTAGGAATTATTGGTGGGGGGTTTTTAGTATACAAAGGTATAAAATCAGGTAATTTAGGGGCATACATTGCAAAAACAGCTGTAGAAATACTTGCTCCAGATGCAAATTTAACATCACAACAAAAAGAAATGTTAGAAGCAGGTGATTTTGAAGGTTTAGCTGAAGATTTGCAGGAAAATATTACACCAACACAAGTAAACTGTGCTGTAGAAGTACTAGGACAAGAAAGAGCTAATGAACTACTAATATCAAAAGATCCAACACCTCAAGAAGTACTTAAACTATCTAAATGTTTATAAATATTTAATATTTGAAAATAGATTAGGATACAAATGTAAGTGCCACACCCTTTTTATCAGCTCTGCCAGTTCTTCCGATTCTATGGATGTAAACCTCGTAGCTTTCTGGTAAATCGTAGTTAATAACATGTGAAATATCATTTATATCCAGTCCTCGTGATGCTACATCTGTTGCTATTAAAATGTTAACTTTTCCTTGTCTAAATCTATCTAAAGATCTTTGTCTTTGATTTTGTGACTTATTTCCGTGCAATACTGCTGTTTGAAAACCAACTTCTGAAAGATTATCGTGAAGTGAGTTAGCAGCCCTTTTTGTCCTCATGAATATGAGACTCTTTGAAACTTCTACCTTTTTTAATACTTCACGTAAAACGAGAGACTTGGTTCTTCCTTTAAGTTCAATAATATCTTGATGTACATTATCTCTAGTTTCTGCTGTTTTAACTGAAATCATTACAGGATTAGCTGTGAACTTTCTCATTACCACTCTTACCTTTTCACCTAATGTAGCTGCAAAAAAGAGAGATTGTCTGTTGTGAGGAAATTTTGAAATTATTTTGTTCATATCATTAATAAATCCCATATCAAGCATTCGATCTACCTCATCTAAAACAATTGAATCAAATCTTCCAAAGTCTATTTTTCCACGTTCTAGCAAATCAAGTAGTCTTCCCGGAGTTCCAATAACAAAATGGGGATTTCTATCAAGATTAATAATCTGATGTCTAATTGAGACACCTCCTATACAGGTTGTAGCGTGTATACCAAGCCCACTTGAAAAACTTTTAAATTCTTTGCTAATTTGTTCAGCAAGTTCTCTAGGGTTTTTAAGATCACGGATAACCATTCCGTTTATCTTTTCTTTAATTACCTCTTTAGCACCGCAAAATTCACTAATAAGCACCGGTATTCCTGAAGCTAGTGCTTCTAAGCAGACATTACCAAAAGGTTCATAGATGGCCGGCATAATTAACAGATCTCCTGAAGCGTATATCTTTTCTATATCCGGGCATGGCCCTAAAAAAATAACCTTTTGCTCAATGTTTAATTCATTG